>JAIRXX010000115.1 GCA_031268065.1 Propionibacteriaceae bacterium | reverse complement strand
CGCGCTCGGATAGGCCACACCGGCGGCGTCAAACAAACCCTTGTTGTAGTAGACCACGGCAGCGCCGGAGCGGTCGGGCGCACCCCAAAGCTTTCCGTCAGTCGAGTAGGTGTTCACCGACCCCGGCCCAAATGCGGCCACCGGATCGACGCCCTCAGCGGCGAAGTAGGGATTCAAGTCTTCGAGCTGGCCCTTGGACGAATACACATTAACCGCCTCTGCGGTCATCATGATGTCCGGGGCCTGCCCACCGGCGAACATGGTCTGCACTTTCGTGTCGTAGTCCTTGGCGATCAATTGCAGGTTGACGGTTATATTCGGCAACGCCGCTTTGGCGAGAGCGAGCCGTTCCTCCATAACTTTCTGGTCGGTGTCCGAGCCCCAGATCGTCATTGTCAAAGTGACGTTCTCGGCTGGGGCAGCGCCCGAACTGCTGGGAGTGCCAGCCTGGTCTGCCGTCGAGCAGCCCGCCAAGCTCGCCAGAGCCAGCGTTGCAGCCAATGCGGCAGCTGAAACGCGGGTAGCGCCAGCCAGGATATTTCTCATTGGGAGTTCCTTTCGATTTGTTTTGTTTCTATACAGCAATTGCGGCTGGCATCATCGATGGCCGCCCAGCCTGCCGCAGCAGGCGGGCAGCACCAGACTTTGACCGATGCGCCTGGAGTGGATGCGAAAGTGATGGAGACCCGCTGTCGGTGGCTTCGGGCATCTGATTCTCCTTTGAACTTGGCCGAGTGCGTCTCGCAAGTGGCTATCACGCGCCTGTTGCTGACAGTACACCAATTATTACGAGACTCGCAACAACTCTCGTAATAATTATCTAGTAGGCGTAGACTAGGGGCCGTTCACCGATCAGCGGAGGCCCCATGCAAACTGTCGCGGACATCCACAGCTTCAACACTTTCGCGGTTGCGCGTGCCATCCACGCCGCTGGGGTCTGCACCCGCCGCGAACTGGTGGAGGCCACCGGCCTCAGCTTCTCGACTGTTGCCACCATCTGCGGCAAGCTCATCGCCAACCAAGTTCTGGTCGAGGTTGGCCGCGCAGCCCCAACGGTCGGGAGGCCGACCACAAAACTCGCCCTCAATCCCAGCCACGGCGTTTTCCTCGGCGTCGATATCGCCGAAACCTACGTGCATGTCGAAACTCTCGACCTGGCGTTGGATACGGTCTCGCACACCCGGCGCGAGACTCAGCCCAGCGTAAATAGCCCCGAAGAAGTGCTGCTGGAAGTCAACGCCGCCATCGCCGAAGAGCAGGGCAGGCATCCCGGACACCGCCTGCTCGGAGTTGGGGTGGCGGCGCCAGGCCAAGTGGACCAGGCTGGCGGGCTGTCCCTGTTCGCCCCAAACTGGGGCTGGCATGACGTCCCGCTGATAGACATGCTCGCGCCCAGCGTCTCAGCGCCGCTGTATTTGGACAATCCGCTGAAGTCGCTGGTGCTGGCCGAAATTTGGGCGAACCCGGAACGGTGCTCCCAAGACTTCGCCGTGGTGAACCTGGGCACCGGCGTTGGGGCGGCTTTCGCCATCGAGGGGAAAGTGCATCGCGGCAGCACCAATAGCGCCGGGGAATGGGGGCACACCGTCCTTTTCGGAGACGGGCGGGCCTGCCGCTGCGGTTCCCGTGGCTGCGTGGAGGCATACGTCGGGGCGCCGGGCATCATCCAAACCCTTCGGGAGGCCGATCCCGGAAGCCATTTGCTGCGCGGCGACGACCAGACAGCCACCATCAACGCGCTACGCGCCGCCGCCGCCGCCAAGAACGACCCCACCGCGCTGGAAGTGATCGCGCTGACCGGCCATTACCTGGGGATGGCGCTGGCATCCATCGTCAACTTCCTCAACCCCTCCATAATCGTGGTCACCGGATGGGTCGCCCGCCAACTCGGCCCAGTTCTCATTGACCAGGCCCAGCCCGACATCAACAGCCATTCCTTAGCGGTGCCCCTGGGCGCGGTGCGGATTGAGCAACCGGGCGCCAACGGGAACGCCGTCTGCCGCGGAGTAGCCGCCCAAGCATTCGAGGGCTACTTGAAATCACTGCCCGACACCGCCGCCGAAGTCGCCAAACGCCCGTAGCGGGGAAGGCGGCGGCGCTGGTCTGGTGGTATATCACCAAGTCATTGGCTATTTAGCGCGACGCCGGTGGAACGACCACCGCGCACGATGGACTTTTCCACTGCCTTGGCGGCAAAGCTGCCGTGTGGGATCGCTCAGCCGACTTCGATGAGTTTTTCCAGGTCGGGGGCGTGTGGCGCGTTGGGCGCTCCGCTGGCCTGGCCGAGCAGCACGGAGACGGCGAATTCAAAGCCTTCGGGGAAACCGAATTGCTTCTTGGCTTCGGCAGCGCCTTCGCCATCGAAGAGGATTCCCGCGAAGCCGCAGACCACCGAGTCCACCGCCAGTGCCCTGGCGGCGAGGATCAGATTGGCGGTGACTATCCCGCAGTCCAACTCGGGCGCGAACTGGCCTGCGGACTGTTTCGCCACCACGATCATTGCCGAGGCGTTGTAGAACAGGCTGCCCCCGCGATCCATCATCCGCTGGTGCGCACCCGGATTGGACAGCGCCAATTTGGCCATGCCGCGAGCGTCTAAGGCCGCTATCACCGCTTTGTCCTTGACCACGCAGATGCGCCAGGGCTGCAAATTCATCGCGCTGGGCGCACACAGGCCAGCGTAGGCAATTTCGTGCAGCACCCCATCAGGGACCGGTTTGCCGTCGAAATCCCGGCAGGCATACCTGGTTTTGATCACTTCGAGTGTGTCGCTCATCGGTTCCTCGCTTCATTCTCGGCGGTACCGCACCGGGTAATACCGGCACGGCAGCCAACTTTTCTCACGGGAAAATTCTCCCACCGCAACCGCAGTTCAAAAGAAGTCTCGCTGCGTGGCCCGGTATTCTCCCCATTCACTCGCCACACAGCGCTACACTGTGGGGCATCTCTTCTCATGGGATTCTCCGAACGTCGGCTCCCGACATTATTAGCCGCAGGGAGCCGACGTTCGGCGAAGGAGGAGGAAGCTACGCCTCAGGCCACCTTGGCGCGGCGCTTGGAGAGCAGGTCTAGGGCGACCGCCCCCAACAACACCAAGCCTTTGATGGTCTGCTGCACTGCCGGGTCAACTTTGCCGATCGACAGGCCCATATTCAGCACGCCCATGATCAGCGCCCCGACCATCGCCCCGGAGATTCTTCCGATACCGCCGGTGACTGCGGTGCCGCCGATGAAGCAGGCGGCGATGGCATCCAACTCGTAGTTCTGACCGACCTGCGCCGTCGCCGCTCCAGCGCGGGAAGTCACGACTATCGCCGCGATGGCCGAGAGCAGCCCCATGTGGACAAAGATCATGAAGTTGGTGCGGGCGGTGTTGATGCCGGAGAGGATGGCGGCGTTCAGGTTGCCGCCGATGGCGTAAATGTGACGTCCGAAGACGGTGCGGTTGAGCACGAAGCTGTAAATCAGGATCAGCACCCCGATGAGCAGCAGCAGATAGGGCACGAAGCCGCGTGGCTCAGCCAGGCGCACCGTCACCGCCACGATGGCGACTGAGATGACCACCAGCTTGCCGATCATCAAGCCCAGCGACTCGGTGGCGATACCGTGCTTGATCTGAGCCGAGCGCGAGCGCAACTGCGAGAAGACCAGGCCGGCCACGCCGACCGCGCCGATTATCAGCGTCAAGCCGTCAAGGTTCCCGATGAAGAAGGTCTGCGGGAGCTTGCCCGAGGAGATCTGGATGAAGCCCTGGTCGAAGCCCGCCATCGTCACCCCGGCGATCATCAACGCAAGGCCGCGGAAGACGAGCATGCCAGACAGGGTGACGATGAACGCGGGGATGCGCACATAGGCGACCCAGAAGCCATGCCAGGCGCCGACCAGCAAGCCGACCACCAGCGCCAGCCCGATCGCCATCGGCCAAGGCCAATGCCAGTTGATGACTGCCCAGCCGAGCACGCCGCCGATGAAAGCGACCAACGAGCCGACCGACAGGTCGATATGCCCGGCCACGATCACCATCACCATGCCGATGGCGAGGATGAGCACGTACGAGTTCTGCAGGATGAGCGTCGCCACATTGTCTGGGTTCAGCAGCATCCCATTGGTGAACACCGCGAAGAACGCCACCACCAGTACGAGCGCGCCCATGATGCCGTACTGGCGCAAGCTGCCGCCAATGCTGTCTTTGAAGCTAGCCATGTCAGGATGCTTTCTTTGTCTCTTGGGTCATTAGGTTCATCAGGTATTCCTGGGTCGCGCCCGCGCGATCCACGACACCTGTTATCCGCCCCTCGCTGAGGGCGTAGATCCGGCGGCAGATCCCGATCAATTCCGGGAGCTCCGAAGAGATCACCAGCACCGCCTTGCCATCCGTGGCGAGGTCGTTGATGATCTGGTAAATCTCGTATTTCGCGCCGACGTCGATGCCTCTGGTCGGCTCGTCCAGGATCAACACTTCCGGGTCGGTGAAGACCCACTTGGCCAGCGACACCTTCTGCTGGTTGCCGCCGGAGAGCTTGCTCACCGGGGACTCAACCGTCGGCGTCTTCACCCGCAAGTCATCTTTGAGTTTGTTGGCCGCCTTGGTCTCGGCGTTCTTATCGATGACGCCGTACTTCGAGAGCTTGCCGAGCGCGGCGGAGGTCTTGTTCTCCTTCACCGACTGGATCAGGTTCAAGCCATAGCGCTTGCGGTCCTCGCTGACGTAGGCCAGGCCGTTGCGCACGGCCAACTCCACGGTGTGGGTGGAAATCGGGACGCCTCTGAGATAGACCGTCCCGGAGATGTTGGCGCCGTAAGTGCGCCCGAAGATGCTCATCGCCAGCTCGGTGCGGCCAGAACCCATCAGCCCGGCCAGCCCGACTATCTCGCCCGCGCGGATGTCGAGGTTGGCGCGGTCCACCATCACCCGCTGCGCGTCCACGGGATGATGCACCGTCCAGTCCTCCACCCGGAAGACCTCCTCGCCCACGTTGTGATGGTGCTCGGGGAAGCGGCTGTTCATCTCGCGCCCGACCATGCCCTTGATCAGGCGTTCCTCGTCCGCCTGGTCTGCCACCACGTCCAGGGTCTCGATGACTTGGCCGTCCCGGATGACGGTGATGGAGTCGGCCACCCGGATGATCTCGCCCAGCTTGTGCGAGATGATGATGCAGGTGACGCCCTCGTCGCGCAGCAGCCGCAGGATGTTGAGCAGGTGCTCGGAGTCATCGTCGTTTAGGGCTGCGGTCGGCTCGTCCAGGATCAGCAATTCGACCCGCTTGGCCAGCGCTTTGGCGATCTCGACAAGCTGCTGTTTGCCAACGCCGATATCGACGATGTTGGTGCTCGGATTCTCGGCCAGCCCGACTCGTGCCAACAATTCGGCTGCCTGTTTGTTCGCCTGCCCCCAGTCGATGATGCCGTGGCTGGCCCGCTCGTTGCCGAGGAAGATGTTCTCCGCGATGGACAGGAAGGGTATCAGCGCCAATTCCTGGTGGATGATGACGATGCCCCGCGCCTCTGAGTCGCGGATCGAGCGGAAATTGCAGGCCTCGCCTTTATAGGTGACCTGCCCGGAGTAGCTGCCATACGGGTGGACTCCGGACAGCACCTTCATCAGCGTGGATTTACCGGCGCCGTTCTCCCCGCAGATCGCGTGGATTTCTCCGGCTCGCACCTGAAAATTTACTTCGGAGAGCGCCTTGACGCCGGGGAACTCCATCGAAATGTCGTTCATCTCCAGGATCGGGGTTTCATTCATCTTAAAGTTTTCCTTGCCTCGCCATACGGGACCAGAAATCGCTCGCGGCCACCCGCCGGGGGTGTGGCACCTGCTCCACTACAATGTGCCACACCCCGTCGGCGAATAGCCCTTAACTCACTGGAGCTGATCGGCCTTGATGAATCCAGAATCGACCAACACACTCTGAACTTGGTCCTTCACCACGGTCTGCGGATCGAGCAGATAGGTGGGGACGGTCTTGGTGTTGTTCTTGTAGGTGTCGTTGTTGGTATCGACGGTCTGTCCCTTGATGATCTGATCAACCATCTTGGCCGCTTGCTTGGCCAGCTCGCGGGTGTCCTTCCAGACAGTCATCGACTGCTTGTCGGCGAGGATGTTCTTCACATTGGCAACGTCGGCGTCCTGCCCGGTGAGCAACGGCCAGTCATCGCCGGTCTTGTAGCCCTTGGACTCTAGAGCCTGGGCGATGCCCAGCGCCAGCGAGTCGTTGGGGGATAGCACGGCGTTGACCTTGCTGTCGCCATAGAAGGAGTTGAGCCGGTTTTCCATCTCGGACTGCGCGGTCTCGGTCTTCCAAGCCAGGATGCCAATGGAGGTCCAATCGGCGAGGGTCTTCGGATCCTTGCCGGACTTCACGACCAGCTTGCCGTCAACGACGTAGGGGCTGAGGATGTCCCAAGCGCCCTTGAAGAACAGGCTCGCGTTGTTGTCGTCGGGGCTGCCGGCGAATGGCTCCAAGTTGAACGGGCCTTTGCCGTCTTTGAGGCCAAGCTGCTCTTCGATGAAGGTGCCCTGCAAGGTGCCGACCTTTTCATTGTCGAAGGTGGCGTAGTAGTCGACGTTCGGGGTGTCCATCAACAGGCGGTCGTAGGCGAGGATCTTGATCCCGGCGTCAGCGGCCTTCTGCAGGGTGGGGAGCAGAGCCTTCGACTCGATGGAGGCGATCACCAGCACCTTGGCGCCGGCGTTGATCTGGTTCTCCAGCTGCTTGACTTGCTCTTCTGGTTTGTTGTCTGCGTAGTCGAGTTGGGTGGTATAGCCGGCTTCTTTGAGCAACCGGTCCAACTCGGCGCCGTCGTTGTTCCAGCGCTCAAGGCTCTTGGTCGGCATGGTGATGCCGATAAGGCCACCAGCCTCCGGCTCGTCGCCGCCGGCTGATGGGGAGCCTGCGGGGCGTTCAGCTGAGCAGCCTGCCAATGCGGTGAATCCCATTGCAATGGCGGCCAGCGCTGCGATGATCTTGCGTTTTGCCATAAAGATCGTCCCTTCTGGGGTCTTCTGAAGGTCTTCCTGCATTGGAGTCCTTCGCTGTACTTCTTCGTAGCTGCCTCACCCGTGGGTTCGGCGGTAAGGATGACATTAGTCCTATTGAGTTTGTAACTCAAACCCATTCAGGATTGTTATCAGTTTGTGACTTAACTTCTCTAACTCTTCAGCGGTCGCCAACTGAGATTCAGCCTACTCCACTGGCTCCATCTAGGCAGTTTGGGGAGTAGGCTTCGGGCTATGGCTATCGGAAGGGTGCCTCCTGGTTCGCAGAGTTCACTCCGCGAAGCTAACCGCGCCCGAATAGTCGATACGGTCAAGCGCCTCGGCGCGATGACCCAGGTCGAGTTGGCCGACGCCACCGGCCTGTCCACTGCCACGGTCTCAATCATCGTAAACGAATTGGTAGCCGCAGGCATCGTGACCACCACCCAGGTGACCCGCTCCGGGCGGCGGGCGTTCCAGGTGACGCTCTCGCGCGGCCTGGGGCTGGTGGCGGGGATCCATTTCTCGACGCGGGCGTTGCGGGTGGCTTTGGCCGATCCCAGCGGCACAATCGTCGCAAGACAGCGGCTGCCGCTGCCCCCTGACCACCGGCATGACACGGACATGGACCGGGCGGCGCAATTGGTTTCCGACATGCTGGAGTCAATCGGCGCTCCCCCAGGTGAATTGCTTGGCGCCGGATTGGGCATTTGCGCACCGTACAACGCGGAGACGGACATGCTCTCGGTGCCTGGATTGCTGCGCGGGTGGGATGAAGTCCGCCTCGCTGAATCGATGTCGCGGCGTCTGGGCAAGCAGGTGGTGGTCGATAACGACGCCAACTTGGCGATGTTGGGCGAGTCTCGGCACGGGGTGGCGAGAGAAGCGAGTTCGGCGGTTTTCGTTTCCATCGGGTATGGCATCGGCGCTGGGATCATGGCCAACGGCGAGCTGCTGCGCGGGCACGACGGCACAGCCGGGGAGATAGGCCATGTCCGGGTGAGTGAGAACGGGGAGCTTTGCCGCTGCGGGAACCGGGGCTGCCTGGAAGTGATGGTCAACTCGACGGCCATCGTCCACTCGCTGCGGCACACAGTGGGAAATGTCACCTTGCGCGATGTGATCACAATGGCCCGCCAAGGCGATATCGGCTGTTCCCGCGTCATCAGCGACGCCGCGCATTACGTCGGCGCGGCCCTCTCGTCGCTGTGCAACCTGATCAACCCGGAACTCATCGTCATCGGCGGCGAACTTGCCGACGCCGGCGCGGTGCTGCTCGCCCCGCTCGAAGCGGCCATCGAGCGGAACTCGCTGCGCAACCCGCTCAACCCGCCGCAAGTGCAGCTCTCAGCTCTCGGAGACGACGCCGCCGTCCACGGCGCGGTGGCGTTCGCCTTCGATTCGATTTCACTACCGATAACAGCAGTGGAGGCCTCAGCATGATCTCACTCGTCCGCGATATCCCGCCCACCCCGCAAACCCGGCAGCCGATCCTCGCCTTCCGCCAAGTCTCCAAAAGCTTCAAATCAGTGCAAGCCCTCGACCAAGTTGATTTCGACATCTACCCGCGCGAGGTCGTAGCCGTGGTGGGGGACAACGCCGCAGGCAAGTCGGTGCTGGCGAAAACTATCGCCGGGGTCTACCGGCCCGAATCCGGCGTCGTCTTCTGGGATGGGGCGCCCACCGACATCTCCAGCCCGTCTGCGGCCCAAGAGCTTGGAATCGCCACCATCTTCCAAGAGCTGGCCCTCTGCGACAACATGAGCATCGTGCAGAACCTCTTCCTAGGCCGCGAACTCACCGGGCCAGTCGCCATCGCAGACAACGAAATGGAAGAGATCGCCCGCACCGTCTTCCGCGAACTGGGCGCGAAAATCCCACCGGTGCGCACCCTGGTCGCGGACCTCTCCGCTGGACAGCGCCAAATCACCGCCATCGCCCGCGCCATGCTCGGCTCGCCTCGGATCGTGATAATGGACGAGCCGACGAGTTCGCTGTCGGTGACCCAGACCGCCGAAGTGCTCAACCTCATCGAGCAATTGCGCGAACTCGGCTACGGGGTGATGTTCATCTCGCACACCCTCTCCGACTTGCAGGCGGTGGCCGACCGCATCGTCGTAATGCGGCACGGGCGGGTAAACGGCGAAGGTTCGATGGATGAAGTGACCTACGAGGACATCATCGCGGCCATCACCGGAGTGCCCAACGAGTTGACCCGAGCCACCAAAGAGCGCGGCCCGCTCGGCCCGCCGACAGCGCTGACTGAAATCAACGCCGCGCTGCCGCTGCCCGCCCGGCACGTCCCCAAACCGCAAACCACCGCCCGGCAAAGCAGAACCAGCCAATAGCCCCCTGAGCGGCTTGACTGGACAGAATTTTCGGAGGCTGGGCCGACGGCGCCCGGGCTGGGAGCACTGGGAGTAGTATCGGAATTCCCATAGTCGCAGATAGCGGAGGGACCTATGGCAAGCACGCATCCGTGGCGGAGCTACGTGGCCTTGGGCGATTCACTCACCGAAGGCTTGCAGGACTACTACCCGGACGGGAAGCCGCGCGGCTGGGCGGACCGGCTGGCCCAGCATCTGGCGAATCGGGCTGGCGAGAACGTCAGCTACGCGAACCTGGCCGTTCGGGGCAGGCTGCTGTCCCCCATCCTCAGCCAGCAAGTGGGACCGGCGCTCGACCTCCAACCCGATCTGGTGTCGATCTGGGGCGGCGGGAATGACATGCTTCGGGTCAACAGCGATCCAGACGACATGGCCGCGCAACTCGGGTCCGCCGTGCGCCTGTTCCGCGAGGCGGGGGTAGACGTGCTGCTGCTCACCGGCATTGACACCGTTGACTCCCCCTTGATCAAGTTGTCCCGCAAACGCACGGCGCTGTTTAACATCCACCTGGTCGGCATAGCCGAGGAATACGGGGCGCGGGTGGTCAACACTTGGAAGATGGCCAGCCTGCGCGACTTCCGGCTGTGGTATCCAGACCGCATCCACTTGCTGCCCGACGGGCATGAGCGCATCGCCCAAGCGGCGCTGGTTTCGCTCGGCCTGGCTCCCGACTCTCCAGACTGGGATGCCCCGTTGCCGCCGGAGCCGTCCAAAACTCTGCCTGAGTCCGCCCGTTGGCATGCCCACTGGCTGCGCAACTACGTCGGCCCCTGGCTGGGCAGGCGGATCAGGAAGACCAGCTCTGGAGAGCACCGTTCGGCGAAGTTCCCCAACTACCAAACCATCTGCCCGGCTTCCGCGAGCAGCTAAGAGCATGCTCCGAGTGGACGGGCGAATAGGCGGCTGGCGTTGCGGGTGCGGGAGAACAGTGATGACAAGCAGGGGGAGCGAGACACAATGAAATCCACGGTGAACGGCGATAGCGCGGGCGGTGCGCTGGTGTCCCAACAAGAACCAGACCACCCGGCGTCACTCAGACAGGCCGACCGCGTCCGGCTCCGTTTCGCCACTTGGCTTGGGGATTTGGCCGCGCTGGCCTCGCGTGCGTTGGGCAAAGGCTCTGGAGCATCCATTCGCGGCCAGGTGCTCACCAAGCTGGCGCCGGATGCTTTCCAGCTGCTCTTGCGCGAGCCTCGGGTGCTCGCCGTATCTGGCACGAATGGGAAGACGACCACCACCCACCTGCTCGCGGCGGTGATTCGGGAGGAGCTAGCCGGGGCCAGCGGCAGATTGGTCACCAACGCAGACGGGGCGAATCTGCGCTATGGAATCGCCTCGGCGCTCAGCCAGGCGCGTGATGCCGACATCGCTGTGTTGGAGACCGATGAGAGGGTAGTTTCCGACATGATCGCCTACGGCAACCCGGAGGTATTGGTCTTCCTCAACTTCAGCCGTGACCAATTGGACCGCCACCATGAGATTAAGGCCTTGGGCAAGGCTTGGCGTTTCGCCTTGGGCAAAGCCGGGGTGACCGGGCCGGTGGTGATCGCCAACGCGGCTGATCCGCTGGTGGTTTGGTCGGCGCAGACGGCTGCCAAGGTGGTTTGGGTGGACACCGCCCTGCTCTGGAGCGCGGACTCGGCCCTCTGCCCCGCCTGCGGATCGGTGCTCCGGCGCGTACCCGCACCCGGCGCGGGTGGCGACCAGCCCGGATCGTATCTCCGCTGGGACTGCCCGGCTTGTCCGCTCACCCAGCCCGAGGCCGAATACTCAGTGCGAGGGCCGCTGATCAAGCTGCCCGATGGGCGTCTTATCGACCCGCAATTGCGCGTGCCTGGCTCCTTCAACATTTCCAACGCGGCGATGGCCCTGGCCGCCGCGTCTGCATTCGGGGTGGGCGTGGAGACCGCCCTGAAAGGGATGCGCAAAGTGGTCTCTCCGGCTGGGCGGTACGCCACCGCCGTCTTCGGCCAAACCCGTGCCCGACTGCTGCTGGCAAAGAATCCGGCTGGCTGGGCGGAGGCGTTGCCCCTGTTGGCCAGCGACCCGGTGGTGCTGGCCATTGACTCGGTGGCCGCTGACGGCAAAGACGTCTCCTGGCTGTGGGACGTGGATTATGAGCAGTTGGCGGGCAGGCAGGTGATCTGCAGCGGCCCCCGCGCCCAAGACCTCGCCGTCCGGCTCAGCCACGCGGGAGTGGAGCATCAGATCGTTCCAGATTTGCGCGAAGCATTGGACGTTGGCGGTGCGGATTCCGACCCCGCTGAACCTGCCCGTGTGGTCGATGTGATCGCCACTTACACACCGTTCCAAGCATTGCTCAAAATGGCTGGCCTGCTGCCCGGCTCCAAGCCGCCGGGCAGGCGGCTCCCCCCTTCCACACCGCAATCAGCGGACACCACCCACCAGGAGCAACGATGAGCATCCGCCACAATGCCAGCCACACCTGGTCTCCCCACAGACCAACCACCACCTCGACACCGAGCACAACAAACACCAACCCCAACCAACCAACAACCATCCCCAAACCAAACACAGCCAACACCAACCACAACGTCTACCCAAGATCGTCGTCGCACCCGCCGTTGGAACCCTGGAGGGCGACCACAACCAACACCAGCCAACACACGCCGCCGCACCCGCCGTTGGAACCCTGGAGGGCGGCCACAGCCAACACCAGCCACAACGTCGTCTATCTCAGATCGTCGCACCCGCCGTTGAAGCCCTGGAGGGCGACCACAACGAACACCAGCCAACACACGTCGTCGCACCTGCCGTTGAAGCCCTGGGAGGCGGCCACAACAAACACCAACCCCAACCAACCACCCCACCGGCCAACAACCACCCCAAAACCAACCACAACCAACACCAGCCAACACACGTCGTCGCACCCGCCGTTGGAACCCTGGAGGGCGGCCACAGCCAACACCAACCCCCACCGGCCTTCCCACAAACCAACCATTGCCCGTCGAAACCCCATTACGGGCACCTGGCATCCCACCTACCCACTCCGAAAACCGGTCATCGTCCGGGGCTGTGGGACTGTCCCAGCGAGGTTGCGATGAGCGCAGTCAAGATCGTTCTGGTTTATCAATCGCTGCTCGGGATTTACGGTGATCGCGGCAACGCCCTGGTGCTCCGCCAGCGCCTAGCCTGGCGCGGGATCGACGCCGAAGTCGTCACTGTGGAGCCGGGGGAGCGGTTGCCAGCCGATGGTGCGGTCTACTTGTTGGGCGGCGGAGAAGACGCTGCCCAAATTTCGGCGGTCAAGTACCTGCGCGAGGACGGCAACTTATTCTCAGCGGTGGGGGCGGGTGCGGTGCTCTTCGCCGTGTGCGCCGGTTTCCAGATCACCGGCAAGACCTTCACCGTGGGTGACAATGACGAAGTGGTAGAAGGCCTGGGCCTGCTCGACGTGGAAACCCGGCGCGGCGGCGAGAGAGCCGTAGGAGAGATTCTGACCCGTTGGACCAAACCAGACGGCAGCGAGTCGCTGATCACCGGCTTCGAGAACCACGGCGGCTTCAGCTACCTGGGCACCGACGCGGCAGCGTTGGCACGAGTAGAGATCGGGATCGGCAACAACGGCGACGGCAGCGAGGGCGCCGTACAGGGACGAGTCATCGGCAGCTATCCACACGGCCCGGTGCTAGCCCGAAACCCGGAGTTGGCCGATTTTCTGCTAGAGCTGGCGCTGGACCGCCAACTCGACCCCCTGCCCAACCCCGAGCTGGACGAGTTGCGCGCCCAGCGGATCAGCTTCGTCCGCAAACAGGGCCAACACCGTTAGCCCGCCACCAGTTCACCCGTTTTTCGGCAGTTAGGCAGAAAGTGAGCTAGTATATTCAGGCACCTGCCTCCATAGCTCAGTTGGTTAGAGCAGCGGACTCTTAATCCGCGTGTCCAGGGTTCGAGTCCCTGTGGGGGTACCACCTTCCTTGCCTAGTCAGGGGCACTTTCAAGGGTGCGGCGTCCGGTTTCGTGCAACATACGTGGAATCTGGAACGGAGAACACCATGAAAACACGAACCGGCGACCACGTTTGAGAGCGCCGACGCAAGCGAAGATTCCGCCGTACCCATGACCAGTTCGGGGCCAGGCGCGGCATGGGAAACCTCCAGGCGTTAGAGACATGAGCACCCTGGAGTTACGCTGGATGCGCCGCAGGCATGTCGGGGCAGGAAATCTTGGTTTGGTTGATGGGCCGGGCCAGCCTCCCCAGCCGACGGCAGATACACCGCCTCGCGGATTCGATAGCGGCGCGG
>JAIRXX010000300.1 GCA_031268065.1 Propionibacteriaceae bacterium | reverse complement strand
CGCAAATATTAGCTTCCGCACCAGCGCCGGGACTCCGGGTACGCTGACCGTCTCGCAGGTCTCGGCTGGAAGAAAAAACCGGCTCTGGTTCGAGCTGGACGCGGCGGACGCCTCGGCGGTCTTCGACCAGGAGAATCCGGAGACGGTTTGGCTGGGCGGCGAGCGAATTTCCCGCGTGCTGAACAGAGACCCTGGGCATGGCTCCGCCGACAGCAGGCGCGTCAGCATCACCCCAGCTGGTCATGTGCAGGGCTGGGAGTCATGTTTTGAATCCTTCGTCAAGGATGTGTACCAAACCATCGGCGGCAAACCGGCCAACGGCCTGCCCACATTTGCCGATGGCGCCCGATCCCTGCGGCTGGTCGAAGCCGTGCTGGAATCGGCAAGCGACAAGCAATGGAAGCAGGTGGAACCGTGAAACTGGGATTCTTGACAGCCTGCCTGCCAGGATGGACGCTGCCGCGCATCGCCGAATGGGCAGCAGCCCATGATTACCAAGCCCTAGAGGTGGCAGTTTGGCCCTCGGTGGGCGGGAGAGATTTTGAAGCCAGCCACTTGCCGGTGGCCAACTTCACCTCGGCGGATCTGGACCAGGCTTTGGAACTGTTCGAGCGCACCGGCCTTGAATTGAGCGCTTTTGCCTTCTACGAAAACAACCTCCATCCCGATCCGATCCGCCGTGAGGAGATTCGCTCCCACCTCAAAGCATCGATCCGCGCCGCGCAGGCTCTCCAGGTGCCGTATGTGGGCACCTTCATTGGCCGCGACCCTGGGCTGAGCATCACCGAGAACATGGCCGAAGCCGAACGGGTGCTGCCAGAGTTGGTGGACTATGCCGGGGAGCGGCAGGTGCGGCTGATCATCGAGAACTGCGTCATGGAAGGTTGGCATCCAGACGGCGGCCCCGGCAATATCGCCTACTCGCCCGAGTTGTGGGAATGGATGTTCTCACTGGGTCTGTATCTGAATTGGGATCCGTCGCATCTGACCTGGATTGGAATCGACCCGGTTGAGACCATCAAGCCTTACATCGACCACATCGTCCATGCCCAAGCCAAGGATGTGGAACTCGATCCGAGGGCGCGCAACCGCTACGGATTCTTCGGCAAAGTGGCGAAGGCCGCCAATCCCTGGGACATGGGCTGGTGGCGCTACCGGGTGCCGGGTTTGGGCCAGGTCAACTGGCCACGAGTGGTCGACCGCCTCTATGAAGCCGGTTTCGGCGGAGTGCTCTCCGTCGAGCACGAGGATCCGCTGTGGGGCGGGACCGAAGAGAACGTGTTGGTTGGATTGGAGGTGGCACACCACACTTTGAGACCACTGGTGGTGGCTTGACGATTCGCGGATTCCTTCCGCGCAGCAGCCCGCTAGCTGGCCAGCGTTGGCCCTAGCGCACAGCACATGAGAACAAAAACATCTACGAACGAACAATTTTTGACCCGAGGGATTCCCCGAACAGAAAGGTGCAGAACCCTATGAAGAAGCTAATCGCAATATTCGCGGGCGTCGCCATGACCGTCACGCTCGCAGCTTGCAGCCCCGACTCAAACACCCCGTCCTCCGGCGGAGAACCGGCAAGCGCCGGTGGTGACACCATCTACGTCCTCGGCCCGACACCCGACCACGGCTGGACGGCCCAAGCTGGCACCTACGCCGAAGCCAAAGTGTCGGAGATCAACGCCGCTGGCAAGTGGAAGGCGCAGTACTTGGCCTCCTCCGATGGCGAGGCCCAGAACGACTTGGTTCAGCAGGTCATCGCCAATGGCAACGCGGCTGGGGTGCTTTACTTCGCCCTAGACGACTCCGCCCAGGCTGGCGCTGAGGCAATGATCGGGGCCAATATCCCCTTTATGTTCTTCGACCGCATCATTGACGGCCCAGACAAGTCCGCGATTCTGAACTTCTCCGGTGATAACTGGGCGGTTGGCGCGGGAATCGCCTACTGGCTGCAGAAGAACGGGATGAAGCCCGGAGACGCGCTGGTCACCCTCATCGGAGACAACGGAACGGTTTCCGGTCGCCGCCAAGAGGGCTTCGACCAATTCCTGCTCGGTGAGCGCGAATACAACGACAAAGCCACTGGCCAAACGTCCAAGACCACCGAGGTCTGGACCCAGGAACAAGTCTCAGCGCTGAGTGCCAGCTACAAAGAAGTTTGCGACTGGAGCGCCGACAAGGCGTATCAATATCTGGAGCAGAAGTTGCCCGACATCATCTCCGACGCCAAGAGCAAGGGCGGATCGCTCTACGTCTTCTCGATGGACGACGAGATGACCTTCGGCTTCTTGAACCTGATCGAGGGCAACACCCTTGACGACGCCACCAAGAAAGACTTGGAAGACCTCAAGCTCTACATCTCCGCCATCGGCGGCATGGCTGAGCTGTACGCGGTGATGGACGGCTCGTCCAACCAGTCTGCGCTGGCTGGGCAGTATTTTGACGACATGATGTCAGTCTCCTTCAACCCGAAGATGATGCAGACCGCCATCGACTATATGCTGCGCTACGTCAACCAGGACAACTGGACCTATCCGCTCGGCGCGGGCGAGTACGAGCCGGTTTGGATCGTTGACAAGAGCAATGTCAGCCAGTACGAAGGATTCACCGGACACTAGGGAATAAACTGTCGCTTTCGGTAGCGCCCGCCGCAGACTGGTGGACTTCGGTCTCGGGTCTGCGGCGGGCCACCGTCGCAGAAGACGAGGCGATATCATGGGCATCTTGAAGATGGAAGGCGTTTCAAAGTCTTTCGACGGAAATCAAGTCCTCAAGAATGTGGATTTCTTTGTGGAAACCGGAGAGATACACGCGCTGCTGGGTGAGAACGGGGCAGGCAAGTCCACCTTGCTGAACATTCTGGCTGGGGTGTTGCAGCCGGATGCTGGATCCATCACTTTCGCCGGGAAAAGTTACCACAATCCATCGATCAAACAGATGGAACGGGCCGGGCTGGCCTTCGTACACCAAGAACTCAATGTCGTGAACGACCTCAGCGTTGCGGAGAACATATTCTTCAACCGCGAATTGACCTACCCGCTCGGCTTGCTGCGGAAGAAGGAAATGCTGCAGCTCACTGGAGAGCTATTCGCCACCCTGGGTGTGGAGATGGACCCAGCGCAGAAAGTGGCCGAGTTGAAGACCAGCCAGAAGCAGCTTTTGGAAATCTGCCGCGCGCTGCACACCGACGCCAAGCTGATGATCCTCGACGAACCCACCACCGCCTTGGGCAACGATGAAGTCGAACATCTTTTCAGCATCTTGCGAAAGCTCAAAGCAGACGGAAAATCTTTCATATTCGTCTCCCATAAAATGCCGGAAGTCTTTCAGCTGGCCGACCGCTACACCGTTCTGCGCAATGGCGAGAAAATCTCCACCGGACGGGTGGCGGACGCCACCCCGCTGACCATCACCACCGATATGGTGGGCGAGAAGTACGCGGCCAAAGATGTCTACCTGCCCCGCGTGTTCGGCGAGCCGGTTTTGGAGTTGGAGGGCTTCAGCGGGCAAGGCTTCCGCGACGTCAACCTCATAATCCGAAAGGGCGAAGTCGTGGCGCTGACGGGCTTGGCCGGTTCTGGCGCAAGCGAGTTGATGCAGACCATGTTCGGTGCGCTGCCGAGCAGCGGGGGAAGCATCCGAGTGTCCGGCGAAGAAGTGCGCGGCGGCATCGGTAAATTCATGCGGCGACAGGTGGGTATGCTGCCCACCAACCGCAAAGAGAATTCCGTTATCCCGGACCAAAGCGTCCTGGAGAATGAATACTTGGCCGAGCATAATCTCTCCAAGGCCAAGTTATTCATCAATCGCGGGTGGGAGACCAACCGCTATCAGGCGCTCAAGGAGTTGCTGGGCATCAAGGCGCAAAACCCCGGCGATGCCGTAACCTCGCTCTCGGGCGGCAACCAGCAGAAAGTGTTCTTCGCCAGATGGCTGAACACCGACGTCGACATCCTGCTGCTGGACAATCCCACCCAGGGTGTGGACGTAGGCGCCAAAGAGGAAATCTACGGTTTGATTCTGGCTCTGGCCGGGCAAGGCAAGACGATCATCATCAACACCTTGGAGATTCCGGAGATCAAAAAAGTTTCCGACCGCTGCGTCGTGCTCTATGCCGGCGATGTGGTGGCAGCCTTCGACCACGACGACATCAATGAGCGTGATGTGATGCTCTATTCGACCAACGCGGTGAATGCCGAAAAGGGAAAGTGAAATGGGAAAGAAGTCCAATCCGCTGACGTTGCTGGCCTCGCTTTGGCGCGATCACAGTTACATTTTCGTATTCATCGTCATCCTGATTGTCTACGCCATCACCATTCAGGTCAACGGCAACAGTTTCGGCGGCGGGCATGTGTCATCGATTCTGTCTAGCCAGAACACCGTCATCGTCGGGACAATGGCGATAGGGATGGCGTTGGTCATTATCACCGGGCAGATCGATCTTTCCATCGGTTCGTCATTGGTGCTTTGCACCGGGGTGACGATTATCGCCTTCAATGTCACGAATAACATCTTCATCACCATCGGCGCTGCGCTGCTCTGCGGCCTGCTGCTGGGCGCTGTCAACGGCGTGTTGGCGGCGTATGCGAAAATCCCCCCATTCATCGTCACCCTGGGCACCATGCTGATCTACCGCTCGTTGGCGCTGTGGGGAGTGCGCGCGGTGGACCCGGAAATCTCCGGATCGTCCAGCAGCCAATTCGCCATGTCCTCGGATAACTCTATGTACGATCTGATGCGGATGCAGTTCGGGACCAACAGCCTGAAGCTGGCCGGTTTCTCTATCCCTTTCGTGACTATCTTGTTCCTCGTCTGCCTCGTTCTTTTTGTGGTGATCGCGCGGAACACAAAATACGGCAAAGCCGTTTACGCGGTGGGCAGCAACGCCCGCGCCGCCCACTTGTCTGGGGTTGGGGTGCAGTGGATTCAATGCTCGGTGTTTATGGTGACCGGTCTGCTGGTCGGGGTGGCCAGCGTGATCCAGGCTTGCAAAGTCGGCAATATCACTCCGGCATCCTCGGGTCGCGCCTATGAAATGTACGCCATTGCCGCCGTGGTGTTGGGCGGTATCGCCATGTCGGGCGGTCGGGGCAATATGCTCGGAGTGCTTTTCGGAGCGCTCTCTTACGCGGCCATAGACTTCATCATCGTCTCCATCCCGGCCTTGAGCGCCGACATCCAGGACACTTTCCAAGGCCTGGTGCTGATCTTGGTGATCCTGGTCCAAACCGCTGGTCCGGCGATCAAAGAGAAATTCGTCGGCAGGCGCCGCCAAGCGGCGACCTGAGCATCAGCCCGTTTGGCCGCCGGCGATTTCCCACAGGTAGAGTGCCGCGACGCTGGCATAGGGCGTAGCGGCCCGATCTGGTCGATTGCAGCACCGAGGATCGGATCGCGGGCCTTGAGGTACACCACTTCTTCGGGGCCGTAGCCGAAGTGTTCAGGCATGGGAAAGCTCATGCTCCAGCAGCCATCGTTTGGCATCGACTCCGCCTCGGAAACCAACCAGGGAACCGCCCGATCCGATCACCCGATGGCAGGGGATGACCACTGGGATCGGATTGCGGTTATTCGCCTGCCCAACCGCTCGCGCCGCCTTGGGACTGCCCACTTGGGCGGCGATTGCCGCATAGCTGGCAGTGCGCCCGTAGCCGATTCGCCGCAGCGCGTCCCACACCGAGCGCTGAAAAGCGGTGCCCCGCGGGCTGATCGGCAAGTCGAATTCGCGGCGGGCGGCGTTGAAGTATTCATCCAGCTGGCCGATGGCTTCGTCCAGCACGCCGCCGCTGCCGGGTACGCCGATGTCAGTGGCTGAGTCAGTCGGGAGCAGCAGCCGCACCAACGAACCGGCAGCTGCGACGGCGACAAGTTTCCCGATCGGGGATTCGCACTCGGCGAAGGTGGTGGTCGAACGCCGGTCGCGGTACTGCTGCGGCGTCTGGCCTGTCTCCTGTTTGAACATCCGGTAGAACGCCCCGAGAGCTTCAAAGCCGAGCGCGAACGCCACATCGGTGATCGGCGTTCCGGCGTCCAGCAACTCGCGGGCGTGCCGCGCCCGTACCCGGTTCAGGTATTCGCCC
>JAIRXX010000067.1 GCA_031268065.1 Propionibacteriaceae bacterium | reverse complement strand
GCGGCTGTGCCGGTCGGGAAAGTGCCACCGGCGGGGAAGGCGCTGACCGGCAGGGCTTCGCCGTCTCCGGCGATGAGCGCGCGGATGGTGTCGGCGATGGTGGTGGGCGCGGACTTGCGGGCCTTCGGCGCAGGTGTTGGAGCGTCGGCGGGCGCGTCTGTTGGGATGGCTAATTCGGTCAGCGCCGCCAAAGCCTGGTCGATGGCTTCCATATTTGCCCGCAGCACCCGTTCGCCGCGCTTGGCGTAAGTCTTGCGGGCGCTGGCCTTGATCAGCGCCAACGCCTGCTCGACGGGGAGCACGTCGGCCAGGGCGAAGAAGCACGCCTGCATGACGGTGTTGATTCTCCCGCCCAGACCGGCCTGCTTTGCCACCTGGCCAGCGTCGATCGCGTGTACCCGGAGCTTCTTCTCTTGGATCGACCGCTGCACGGGCGACGGCAGCCGGTCCCACAATTCGCGGCCACTATAGGGTGCGGCCAGCAGCACGGTGGCGCCGGGGCGGGCGATATCGAGGACTGGCAGCTTGGCGAGCAGCCCGAATTGATGCACGGCGACGAAATCGGCGGACTCAATCAAATAGGGCGCGTCGATTGGGTCTGGCCCGAAGCGCAGATGGGAAATGGTGGTGGAGCCGGACTTCTTCGAGTCGTAGACGAAGTAGCCCTGCGCGTAGAGGTCGGTGTTCTGGCCAATCAGCTTGACCGAATTCTTGTTGGCGCCGACGGTTCCGTCCGAGCCGAGGCCGTAGAACACCGCCTCCACAGCTTTGGTCTCGACGCTGAAGCCGGGATCAGTCGGCAGGCTGAGATTGGTCACGTCGTCGGTGATCCCAACCGTGAAGCGGCGCTTGGCGGTTTCGCCGTCGCGCAGCTTTGCCAATTCGGCGAAGACCGCCGCCGCGTCGCGCGGGGCGAATTCTTTTGAACCCAGGCCGTAACGCCCGCCGATCACTTTCGGTGGCTGTTCGGCGTGGTCTGCCAGCGCCGTAACGACGTCGAGATGCAGCGGCTCGGCGGGGGCGCCCGGCTCTTTCACCCGGTCCAAGACCGCCACCGCCCGCACGCTGTCGGGCAGTGCGGCGGCGAAGGCTTCAGCCGGGAAGGGCCGGTAGAGCCGCACTGAGAGCACGCCCACCCGCTGCCCGGCTTCGTTCAGCGCGTCGGCGGTGGCACGCAGGGTGGCCACTGCCGAACCCATCGCCACGATAACCCGGTCAGCGTCGGCTGGGCCGTGGTACTCAACCAGGTTGTAGCTGCGTCCAGTCAGCTCCGCGAAGCGGGACATGGCCGCCGCCACGATTGCGGGCGCGGCGGCGTAATACGGGTTGGCGGCTTCCCTGGATTGGAAGAAGACGTCAGGATTTTGGGCAGTCCCGCGCAACACCGGCCTGACCGGCGTCATCGCGCGGGCGCGTTGGGCCATCACGGCGTCGGCGTCCACCCAGTGGCGCAGGTCGTCGTCACTGAGCGGGCGAATCCGGTTGACTTCGTGCGAGGTGCGGAAGCCGTCAAAGAAGTGGATGAAGGGCAACCGGGACTTCAACGCCGAGGCGTGCGCGATGGCGGCGATGTCGTGGGCTTCCTGCACGTTGTTTGAAGCCAGCATTCCCCAGCCGGTCGCCCGCGCGGCCATCACGTCGGAGTGGTCTCCGAAGATGCTCAGCGCATGGGTGGCCACCGCCCGCGCTGCGACGTGCAGCACTGCCGGGGTAAGCTCTCCGGCGATCTTGAACAGGTTGGGCAGCATCAACAGCAGGCCTTGGGAACTGGTGAAAGTCGTGGCCAGCGCCCCGGCTTGCACCGCGCCGTGCAGGGTGCCGATGGCCCCGGCCTCAGATTGGAGCTGGATGATATCTGGAACCTCGCCCCAGATGTTCTTCCGGTCGTGGTCGCTCCACTGATCGGCCAACTCGCCCATCGGCGAGGATGGCGTTATCGGATAGAGCGCGCAAACATCGCTGAGGCGATGGGCCACGGACGCGGCCGCCTCATTGCCGTCCACGCATTCCCAACTAGTTGTTTCGCTCATTGTGTTTCCCTTGTTCGCCGCCGACTTCATTGCCGGATCTGTCTGTAAAGTTTTCTGCAGGAATATCTTCTTTAGCCGAGAGCAGTCAGGCTTCGGGACTGCCCGCGTCACACGCGCTCTGGTAGAGCCACGCAAAAAGGCTAACAGATAGCGGCTTTAGGGATGACAAATTTCGCGGACGCCAGCGATTAGCTTTTGGCGTCCAAATCTCTGGAGAGCAGTCCGGACAGGGAGTCGAGCACTTCCCCGGCACCGTCTCCCGCTACGGTGAGCAGCACTTCCTCACCGTGTTTGACGCCGAGGGCCATCACTCCCAAGACGCTTCGGGCGTCGATGGGAGTGCCGCCCGGTCTGGCGATCTGGACGGAAAGCCCCGAGTCGTTGACCGCTTTTACGAAGAGTGCCGCGGGACGGGCGTGCAGGCCGACAGCCGAAGCTATCACCACAGTTCTAGATGCCATGATTCTCCATTTATTTTGGTCACAAAAATCTTTTTAATTTCTAGCTACCAGGCGATGTGGGACGACAGGGCCGAAAGAGTACACCCAGACTGTCCTATCTCTGGGGCCTTGCGTCGGATCAACAAAGAAAACTCGCTGCAGGGGACTCAGTGCCAGGCTGCCATCTGCTATCGGTAGCAGTGCCTGTGGGCCGTGTAGGAAACAGAACACATGCGCCTCGCCGCTGAGATGGCCGTGGCTGGAGTGCAAATAGGGGCGTCCGGCTGCCAGCATGGCTTGACCCACGCGGCGGTAGTCGGCCAGCAACCGCTCCCCACTCTCCCCGACCAGGATGGCGGCTGAGGTGTGCGGGGTGTGGACGAGCGCGAACCCGTCCCTCACTCCGACCAACCCGGCCACGTTCTCGGTGATGTCAACCGCGTACCACTCGCCAGCCTTGGTGCGCAGCGAGAATTCATCTCGGACGACATTTAGAGCATTGACGCTCATTGCCCCAGCACCCTGATCTGCACTTTGCGGTGCCTTGGCCCGTCGGTCTCCACTAGGTAGACGCGCTGCAGATGGCCTAGGGCGAGTTGGCCGTCATCAATGGGCAACCATGCTTGGCC
>JAIRXX010000366.1 GCA_031268065.1 Propionibacteriaceae bacterium | reverse complement strand
AATAGACAACAGCCCAGAAGGCCAATTCATGCAAGGCATCCTCTCCGCCATGAACCAATTCCGCTCCCAACAAGACGGAGCCGACATCGCCTACAAGATGGGCGAAAAAGCCAAGAAGGGCGGCACCCTGGGCCGAGCCCCCATCGGCTACCTCAACATAACCGAGAAAGTCGACGGCCACGACGTGCATACCGTCGCCGTCGACCCCGAACGCGCCCCATTCGTCCGGGAAGCCTTCCAAATGTACGCCGACGGCCACACCCTCCAGGAAATCTGCGACATCCTCGGCCAGCGCGGCTTCACCTCCAAAGGCACCGAGAACCACCCATCCGCGCCGCTGACCGACGGCAAAATGGCCCAACTCATCCGCGACCCCTACTACCTCGGCCACGTCAAATACAAAGGCGAACTCTACCCCGGCAGACACCAAGCCATTGTTGGCCAAGACCTGTTCGACCAAGTCCAAACCATCGCCGCCACCCGCGGCGTCACCGGCCAACGCCACCGCATCCACGACCATTTGCTCAAAGGCCTGCTATGGTGCGGCCAATGCCATGAAAACGGCGTCGAAAACCGGATGATCCTCAACCGCGCCCAAGGCAACGGCGGCACCTACTGGTACTACGCCTGCGCCGGAAGAACCAACAAAGCGCTCCACCCGACCACGCCCTACATCAACGCCGAACGCCTCGAACAAGCCGTGGCCCGCTACTACCAAACCACCGCCTTCGACCCGGAATTCATCGAGTCAATGCGCGAAAGCCTGGCCACCCTAATCAAACAAACCGCCACACACGAACGCCAACTAAAAAAACAGGTCAACCACCTGCTAACCGACCTGGAAAGCCGCGAAGACCGCCTAGCCCAACTAGCCGAAGAAGGCACAC
The DNA here is from genome assembly GCA_031268065.1 of Propionibacteriaceae bacterium. Lineage (GTDB taxonomy): Bacteria > Actinomycetota > Actinomycetes > Propionibacteriales > Propionibacteriaceae > Propionicimonas. The sequence continues at coordinate 5,369 of JAIRXX010000366.1, read as the reverse complement.
TACCGGCCCACATCATCCAGCGCAGACTCGACGACATCGCCATCCAGAGGAACAAAGCCCTCAGCCAGTCCGCTAACGTCGCAGCCGACATCAAAACCGGTGCCAACCACATCGAACAAGCCATCCAGTTCCTGAAAGACCCAGCCGCCCTATATAACCACCCCCACGCCACCGACGAGATGAAGAAACAACTCAGCGCCGTCATCTTCAAGAAAATCTACGTCTACGAAGACCAAGTTACTGGTGCGCAGTACACCGAAGGCCTGGCCCGGCTCAAAGACCTTGAACGACAAGTACGGGCTGAGGCCGCCAAATACCCAGCCAACTACGCCAGCAAACAACAAGCAGCCATAACCAAAAACAAAACCGGCCTCCCAAGCACCAGAGACCGCATCACAGACCCAACCGGTCGGGCCAAACACTTCACATACCACGGGCGCTTCACCCGCTACCTGCTAACAAGCGAACTTTCGCTCGGTGCAGGTTCGAGTAAGACGCCGCTGGTGCCCAAGAGAGGAGTCGAACCTCCACGTCCTTAAGGACAGCCGGGTTTGAGCCGACCGCGTATACCATTCCGCCACTTGGGCTGGGCAACCACGATTGTGCCACATCGGCGGCCTGGAAAGAAAACTCAGCCGATTCTCGCCCGCAATTGTTTGCGTTTCGACTCCAAGCCGACCAGTTGTTGGAACATCTGGTCGTAGCCGGGCTTGTCGCTGACTGGGTTGGTGCGCTGCAACCTGGATTTGAGCTGTTCGATGCGGCCCGACAACTCGGCGAGCAGCAATTGGGTGGTGTACTCAGCCGCGTACTCCGGGCTGGGGTCGCGCAGCAGCGGCTCTACGCTCAACTCGACGATCAGCCTCGCAACCAAGACATCGGTGCCATCGCCGATGAGCAGGTGCGGCCAAGCGGGCGAAGTGCGGCCAGCTGGCTCGGCGCTGAAAATTTGCTCCGCTACTGCGCGATAGGCCGGATGGCTGAAGTGCGCGGCGGTGAGTTGGTTCCAGTCGGCGCTGAAAATCTCCGGGGCACGCAGCATCAAACGCAGCGTCCCGCGCTGTGGTTCCAGCCTGGGATCGCGGGCGTTCGGCACTGGCAAGGAACTGACCTCGACCAACGCCGGGGCGTCGGGAGCAGGTTCGGGCGCGGGCGGGTTGCGGCGGCGCTTGCGCTGATCCCCAACTTCGCGGCGGACCTCGTTGATGTCCATGCCGAGCAGCTGCGCCAATTCGCGCAGATAGCCGTCCACCAGCGAGGCATCCCGGATCGAACTCATCAGCGGCGCAGCCGCTCGCAGCGCCTGCAACCTGCCGTCGGAACGCTCCAGGTCGAAGCCGGAAAGGACATTCTCCATCACGAAGCGATACAGCGGAACGCGCCGCCCGACGAGTTCGCGCAGCGCGGCGTCACCCTGTTTGATGCGCAGGTCGCAAGGGTCCAGGCCGGACGGCTCCACCGCGACGTAGGTCTGGGTGGTGAAGCTGGACTCCAAGTTGAAAACCTTCAACGCGGCGGCCTGTCCGGCGGCGTCTCCATCGAAGGTGAAGATCACTTCACCCGCCCGCACGTCAGCAGACCCGAGCAGCCTTTGCAGCAGTCGGGCGTGGTCTTCCCCGAAAGCCGTTCCGCAGGAGGCGACGGCGGTGTCCACCCCGGCCAGGTGGGCGGCCATCACATCGGTGTAGCCCTCGACTATCACCGCCTGATTCTTCTTGGCGATATTGGCCCTGGCCAAATCAAGCCCGTACAAGACATTGGACTTCTTGTAGACGGCAGTCTCCGGCGTATTCAAATACTTGGCCGGGATGCGGTCGTTGTCGAAAATCTTCCTGGCCCCGAATCCGAGCGTCGAACGCCCGGCGTCGCGGATCGGCCAGAGCAGCCTGCTTTGGAAAAAGTCCCAGCCATTCTCCCGGACCAACCCGGCTTTCACCATCGTCTCATCGGCTACGTCCATCTTGCGCAAGTAATCTCGCAGCGCATGCCCATCACTCGGGGCATAACCGATGCCGAACTGCGCAGCAGCCTGTTGGTCGAAACCCCGCGCCGCCAGGAATTGCCGCCCAACGATTGCTTCCGGACTGGTCAGCGCCCGCGCGAAGAATTCCTCCGCCAGCCGATTCGCCTCCAAAACCCTTATCCGCAGCCCCGGCTCGCTGCGATTCTCCAGATCGGTGTAACGCATCTGCAGCCCGATCCGACCGGCGAGATATTCGACTGCCTCCACGAAGGAAACATTCTGATTGCGTTCCACGAAACGGATGACATCGCCGCCCTCGCCGCAGCCGAAGCAATAGTAGAAGCCGCGCGAAGGCGTCACCCGGAACGAAGGGGTCTTCTCATCGTGGAACGGGCACAGCCCGACCAATGCGCCGCCACCGCCAGGACGCAGCGTCAAAACCGCCCCCACGACATCCTCGATCCGCGACCGTTCCCTGACGGCCTGCAAATCCTCGGCGTTGAAATATCCCGGCATGATGGGTCAAGTGTACGGGCAAGCTACCCTGAAATTCCCTTGGGCAGCCGCTCCCGATCCCAGCCCAGCAGCGTCACCGCTTGCTCGAAGGCGTAGCGGTCCGTCATACCGGCGACATATCTGACCGCTGAAACAACGCTGTCAGCGCCCAGCTGATCGGCAGGCATCGCCTGCGGATCGCCGCTGTAAAACTCCACCAACGCCCGCAACACCGCGATCACCGCCGTAGACTGCGCCACCGACTCCCTGCGGGTGTAGATCCGCTCGTAGTTGAACGACCGCAACGCCGCCAACGCGCCCGCCGCAGCAGCGTCCATGCAGACCCGGCCAGTGGCCGCCGTAGCATCGATCACCGCTGGAATGAAGACTGCCAATTGCTCACGGCGGGACTTGCCGATCACTTCCCAAATCTCCGTCGGCAAATCGCTTGTCGAAACGATGCCCGCGCCGACCGCATCCTCCAAGTCATGTGCGCAATAGGCGATGCGGTCGGCCCAACTCACTATCTCGCCCTCGATGGTCGCCGGATTTGGCCGCGACCAGGAATGGTTGCGGATGCCGTCTAAGGTTTGCGCGCAAAGGTTGAGACCGGATAACACCACATCCGCCCCCCAAGGGCCGTGCTCGTAGCCCTCGGGCAGGAAAACATCGAAAGCGTCCTCCGCCGCGTGCCCGCCGGGGCCGTGCCCACAGTCATGCCCCAGCGCGATTGCCTCAGCCAAAGAAACGTTGGCGCCCACTCCCCTGGCGATGGCTGTCGCCACCTGGGCGACCTCCAAAGCGTGTGTCAGCCGGGTGCGCTGGTGGTCGGCGGGAAAGACGACGACCTGCGTCTTGCCCGCCAGCCTCCGAAAAGCCGACGAGTGGACGATCCGGTCGCGGTCGCGCTCGAAACAGGTGCGCAGCGGATCAGGCTCCTCCGGGACCGCCCGCTCGCCAGCGCCGCTCGCCAGCGCCGCGCCAGACCGCAATTGTGCCACTTCAAATTCTTCGCGGGCCTGCCTGCCGACCGGCCCACCCGTGGCGATGCCCGGCTGCGGGCCATCGTGGGCGGCGACAAAACCGGCATCGGGGTGGCCGCCCATCGTCTCAGCCCAAGCTATCGCCCGGGGAGTCAACTGCGTCATGAGCCTATAGTGCCACGATTGGGCAGTAAGCTAGCGACATGACTCAAGAACCGCAACCCCCGGAAGAGGTCGGCGCCGACAATCCCGCCGCCGCTTCGCCTTGGTCCTCCGACAACGACCAAACGCCTTCCAGCCCGTTACCGGCACCGCCCGCCCCACCGGCAGAGCAGGGACCACCTGGTTACCCGGCTTCGGAAGCCAGCCTCCTACCTCCGCCGCCTGCCCCATCGGCACCATCGGCGCCACCGGCAAGCCAAGGGCTGCCCGCTTACCAGATTCCAGACGTTGGCCAGGCGGCCCCCACCGCCATGCCACAGCAGGGCGTCCCCCAGCCTCCCTATCCCCCCTCGGCTTATCCGCAAGCGCCGGCTTACCCCCCAGCACCGGCATATCCCTCCGGCGCGGCGGCTGGTTATCCCCAGACCGTTCCACCGGGCTACCCGCAAGCTCCAGGTGACGGCCAAGCCCAGGCGCCCTGGTCCGTTTCGGCAGCCCCACCGGCCCCGCTCCAGCCCTACTACGCCGAAACGAAAGCCAAGGCCAGCCCCACGATGGGCATAGTTGGCGTAGCCATCGTGCTCGTCAGCGCCATCGCCGGATGCGTGTCCACTTGGATGGTCGGAGAGTTGATCGGCGAATTCCTCCTCGTCTACGACATGTCGGATTTCTCCACAACAATGCTGAGCGAGCCGGATCAAGCCCTATTCAACACGATGCTCCTGCCCCCGATGCTCGCTTCGGCGGTGGGTATTGCCGGATTAGTCTTGTCCATCATCGCCGTCGTCAAAAATAAAGGCCGCGCTTGGGGCGTCACCGGCATCGTTTTGGGAGTCTTGGCCCCGATAGCGATGTTCATCATGTACGTTGCCTCTGTGGCGGCGGCCGTGTCCGCGATGCTCGGCGGTTAACCCCTCCAGCCAACAGCATCTCCGCATCCTGGCGCGAACCGGGATGCGGGGATGCTGTTCGCTGAATACCGCTATCCCCCGGACGCCTCCTGCTCAGCTGCGGAGATATCCGCCCCGCCAAGAACTCTGGAGTCCAGCCAACCGTGCGGGAGCACCACCTTCTGCCTCGGTGTCCCCTGGCGACCCCTGGGGATTCCCACTTCTGGGGCGGGGAACGGCGTATCGGGGTCGAGTCTGGCGAGCAACGAATCCAATTCGGACAGGCTGGAGACCGTCGCCAGCCCGCGCCGAATGTCGCCGCCCACCGGAAAACCTTTGAGATACCAGCCCATGTGCTTGCGCAGGTCTGTCAGCCCGTGTTTCTCCCCAAATAGCCCGGCCTGCAACTGCGCATGTCTGCGCAGCATACGGGCCACCTCGCCCAAGTTGGGCAGATAGCGCCCAGCTGCGGCGGCCCCCGGATCGGACAGCGCCAGCGCGAGGTCGCGGAACAGCCACGGACGGCCCAGGCAACCCCGCCCCACTTCCACCCCGGCGCAGCCAGTGGCGGCGATCATCCGCAGGGCGTCGTCGGCTTCCCAGATGTCGCCGTTGCCCAAAACCGGAATAGACAACTCGCTGGCCAAGCTGGCAATGGCGTCCCAGTCGGCACTGCCGCCGTAGGCCTGCAACACCGTCCGGGCGTGCAGCGTGACTCCGGCGCAGCCCGCGTCTTCGGCGATCCGCCCCGACTCGCGGTAGGTGAGATGTTCGGCGTCGATGCCGAGCCTGGTTTTCATCGTGACCGGCACGCCGAAAGGCTCGGCGGCCCGCACGGTCGCGGTCAGGATTTCCGCCAGCCGGTCGCGCTTCCAG
>JAIRXX010000286.1 GCA_031268065.1 Propionibacteriaceae bacterium | reverse complement strand
GGCATCGGCTTCCTCGGAGCCGGGTTGATCTTCGTGCGCAAAGATTCGGTGCGCGGGTTGACCACCGGTGCCGGAATCTGGTTCGTCTCAGCGGTTGGGATGACTGCGGCGGCGGGAATGTACCTGATCGCCACCTTGATCACTGTCCTCTATCTGGTGGTGATGATCGGCCTGCGCCCGCTCACCTTGAGGCTGCCCCACTCCAAAGCCACCCGAAAGCGAATCACCATCCAATACGCTGATGGCCGGGGCATATTGCGCGATGTCATGGAGACCATCAGCGGCCTCGGCTTGAAAGTGGTCGACTTGACCGTGATCGGCAACAAAGCCGAAGGAGACGTAAGACTGCAACAGGTGCTGGTGGAGGTCGAAGGGCCGGTTGGGAGCCTGTCCGACCTTGCCGACCAGTTGTACGAGCTTTCTGGCGTCTACTCGGTCGACTCATCCCAATCCACTGCGCCTGACCGATGAGTTCCCCGAGCCTCGCAACGGGCAAAGCACCGCAATCCGCGTTGGGCCGGGGCATGGTCTTCGGAGTGGTCGCGGGAATGCTCTACGGCGTCTACTCGTCCTTCCTCACCCTTGGCATGGACGTCGGCCACTGGGTGGACTGGAAGGCTGGCCTATCCGCTTTCACTGTCGTTTATGTGCTGGCCTCGCTCGGCGCCGCCCTGAATGACAGCCTCAGCGCGCTCTGGGCGCTGCTGATCATGGCTGTTCGCGGCAAGCTGCCCGAATTGGTCCAGACATTGCGCAGCAGGGCCGGGGCAATAGTGGTGGCAGCCGCTGTGATCGGTGGCCCAATCGCCAGCACCTCATACGTGGTCGCCCTGCAGACAGCCGGGTCCATCATCATTCCGATAACGGCGCTCTGCCCGGCATTCGGCGCCATCCTCGGCAAGGTCTTTTTGAAGCAGCCGCTCACCTGGCTGATGGGCTTGGGAGTGTCTGTCTGCGTCGCGGCCGGGGTGCTGATTGGAATCTCCAACGGCGTCAGCGAGGACAGCGGCAGCATCGGCTTGGGCATAGCCTTCGCGCTCATCGCGGCCCTGGGCTGGGGAATTGAGGGCTGTCTGGGCGGGTTTGTCACCGCCAACACCGATCCGGGCGTCAGCATCGCCATTAGACAGGCCGTCGCCGGAGCGGTGAACCTATTCCTACTCCTGCCGCTGCTCTGCCTCATCGGCGGTGACGTCGCGCTGGCTCCAAAACTCGCGTTGGCCGCTTTCACCAGCTGGCCGGAAATAGCGCTGATCGCGGTTAGCGCCCTGGCCGCCTATCTGTCTTGGGCGCTTTGGTACAAGGGCAATGCCTTGTGCGGAACTGCGCTAGGCATGGCTTGCGATGCCACTTACTCCTTCTGGGGTCCGCTGGCCTGCTGGGTGCTGCTCGGCATCGTCATTGGGCAAGACGGCTGGAATCTGCCCCCGGTGGCCTGGCTCGGCGCGGTGGTGATGGTCGGTGGCATTTTCGTGCTCGCCATCGGCGCCCGAAGGGCGACCCAGCCACCTATCAGCATCCCAAAAAGGGCGTGACCGCTTAGGTCCGATGATGCGATTTTCGGTAACAGGCGGGCAAACTTTGGGTAATAAATTGCCGTCGCCTTAGGCGCTGACTAGCAGATTCCCCAGTGAAGCGTGTAGTTTGAGGCAATCAGAGAGGAGATTCTCATGGCAAATGCCTCAACGATGCGGAAAGGCGCAGGAATTCTAGTTCTAGCCGCCGCACTGACTCTAACTGGTTGTGGAACCCCAGCCGGGGACGGAGGTGGGGAAACTGCGTCGGCAGCAACCGCCACCAGCCTCGCCGACATCGGCACGATGGATGATTTGATCGCCGCCGCGAAGGCTGAAGGAAAACTCAACATCATCGCCTGCCCGCGCACCTGGGCCAACTACGGCGCGGTCATCGACACTTTCAAGTCCAAGTACGGGATTGAAGTCGACGAACAAAATCCGGACGGCTCCAGCGCCGAAGAAATCCAAGCGGTCGAGACGAACGCCGGGCTGGATACAGCTCCGGACGTGCTGGACTTGGGCTTGGCTGTCGCAGCTTCAAATACCGCCCTGTTCGCCCCTTACAAGGTGCAGACCTGGGACGATATTCCCGCTGCCGACAAGGAGGCCAGCGGCTTGCATGTGAGCGATTACGGCGGCTACATGGCCCTCGGCTTCGACTCCAGCAAGCTCCCTGAGCCGACGGCGATCACCGATCTGCTCAAGGCGGAGTACAAAGGCTCCGTCGCCATCAACGGCGATCCCACCCAAGCCGGTTCGGCGCTCAACGCCGTAGGGCTGGCAACCGTGCAAAACGGCGGCACCCTCGACGACTTCACCCAGGGCATCGACTTTTTCTCCGAATTGAACAAGGCCGGCAACTTCTTGAAGATCGATCCCACCGATGCGACCATCGCCAGCGGCGAGACCCCAATGGTCTTCGACTGGGATTATCTCAGCGCTTCCCAGGGAACAGCCGTGCCGGGTTGGAAAGTGATCCTTTTCCCAGGCAAGGGTGTCACCAGCTATTACCAGCAGGCGATCAACAAGCAGGCGCCGCATCCGGCTGCTGCCCGGCTCTGGGAGGAATTCCTCTACTCAGACGAGGGCCAGAACATCTGGCTGCAAGGCGGAGCACGCCCAGTGCGGATGCAGGCCATGACTGACGCTGGCACCATCGACGCCGCGTCCGCGAGCAAATTGCCCGTGGTCCCGTCCGAACCGCTGACGCTCAACACCGAGCAGAGCAATGCCGCTGGCACCCTGCTGGGTGAGAAGTGGGCGGCAGCAATAAGTTAGGCCAAATATGTCCACTACGAGCGCACCGCCTGCCGCTGAGGGTTCAGCGCGGGCGGTGCGCCGTCTCCGCCCCAAAAATCTGTCCGGTTTAGGCTTGGCCCCCTTCGGAATCTACGTATTCCTTTTCCTGGCTTTGCCGACAATTCTCGCGGTGACCACCGGCTTTTTCGACAAGAGCGGAAACTTCACCCTCAGCAACGTGTCGGCGCTGGCCGACCCAGTGGTGCTGCACACTTTCTGGAACAGCATCTGGCTGTCCGCATTGACCGCCGCAGTCGGTTCGCTGGTCGGGGTAGCCATCTGCTACGCGCTGCTGGGCATTCCCGCCAACAGCCCGGTGCGCACCTTCATCGACGCGGTGGCCGGCGTGCTCGCCCAATTCGGCGGCGTCATGCTGGCCTTCTTGTTCATCGCCACCATCGGACGCAGTTCGTTCATCGTCACCGCGTTGCGCGACGCCGGGATAGACATCTACGCCTCCGGCATGTGGCTCTACGACATGCCCGGCATAGCCTTGGTCTACATCTTCTTCCAGATCCCGCTGATGGTGATCACCTTCTCCCCCGCCCTGCAAGGCTTGAAGCCGCAATGGGCCGAGGCCAATCTGACCCTGGGCGGCACCAGGCGGACGTTCTGGACGAAAATCGGCATCCCGGTGCTCGCCCCGTCGTTCGCGGCAAGCTATCTGCTGCTCTTCGCCAATTCCTTCTCCGCCTACGCCACGGCAGCCGCTTTGGCCAGCCAAGGCTCGCAGATCATCCCGCTGCAGATTCGGGCGGCACTCACCTCCGAGACGGTACTGGGCAGGGAGAACCTGGCAGGCGCATTGGCGATGGGCATGATCGTGGTGATGGCTCTGGTGATGAGCGGATACTCCGCGATCCAACGCCGGGCGGATAGGTGGCACCTATGAGGCACTCCGCGTCATTCCTCCCCTCGCGGAAGACCCGAATCATCATTGGCACTCTGGTCGGATTATTCTTCGCCATCCCCTTCGTCGCCACCACCGAGTACACCTTCCGCGATGTCGATGGGCATTCCACGATCCATTGGGCCAATGTCTTCGACCCCGCCAAGCAAGCCGCCTACCGTCCGATTTGGACCGGATTGGGCAATTCGCTGCTCTTGATGGTGGTCACGGTGGCCATCGTGCTCTTCGTGCTCGCCCCGACGATGATCCTGGTTAATCTGCGCTTCTCGAAGCTGCGCCGGATTTTTGAATTCTTCGCCCTGCTCCCGATCTCCATCCCCGCGGTGGTGTTGGTCGTCGGCCTGGCCCCAATCTACCTGGTCGTCGGCCGCTCGATGGGCACCGGCGCCTGGACGCTGGCCTTCGCCTACGGCATCCTCGTGATGCCCTATGCCTTCCGCCCGATCCAGGCGGCCATCGACTCGATCAACATGTCAACGCTCTCCGAGGCCGCCCGCTCGCTGGGCGCATCCTGGCCGAAGACGGTGCTGCGGGTGCTGGCCCCCAACCTGCGCCAGGGCCTGCTCTACGCCTCGTTGATTTCAGTGGCAGTGGTGCTGGGCGAGTTCACCATCGCCTCGCTGCTCAACCGGCAGAATTTGCAGACCGCACTGTTGGTGGTGAGTCGGCAGGATCCCTATGTCTCGGTGATCTTCTCGCTGTTGGCGCTGCTGCTCTGCTTCCTCCTCCTAGTGGTGATCGGGCGCGCTGGGAATGTCGGATCACACAAGAAAGGACGCCGCAAATGACGGCTATCGTCTCCCCCGTGGACACTGAGCGGGCCACCACAGTCACCCTGGAAGCCGTGGTGAAAGACTTCGGGAGCAACCGGGTGTTGCATGGGCTTGACCTGGAGGTCGGGGCGGGCGAATTCGTCTCGCTGCTCGGGCCGTCCGGCTGCGGGAAGACGACGGCGCTGCGGCTGATCGCCGGGCTGGAACAGCTCACCTCCGGCGTGATCCGGATGAACGGGGAGGACGTCTCAAACATCCCGGTCAACAGGCGCGATATCGGCATGGTGTTCCAGTCGTATTCGCTGTTCCCCCATCTGGATGTGCTGCAGAACACCGTTTTCGGGTTGCAGATGCGCAAGGTGGCCAAAGACGAAGCCAATCGCAGGGCGATGGAGAGCCTGGAATTGGTCGGCTTGGGAGAGTTCTCCGAACGCTTCCCCCACGAGCTCTCCGGCGGCCAGCAGCAGCGGGTGGCGCTGGCCAGGGCCTTGGTCACCTCTCCCAAGGTGTTGCTGCTGGACGAGCCGCTGTCGGCGCTGGACGCGAAGGTCCGGGTCCAATTGCGCGACGAAATACGCCGCCTGCAGCAACAGGTTGGGATCACCACCGTCTTCGTCACCCACGACCAAGAGGAGGCGCTGGCGATCTCCGACCGCATCGCAGTCATGGATGCGGGAAAGATCGAGCAGATCGGCACGCCCGAAGAGCTGTACGGTTCGCCGTCGTCACCGATAGTGGCGGCTTTCGTCGGGATGTCCTCGCTGGTACCCACCTCGGTCAGCGCTGGCCGGGCAGTCATCTGGGGAGTCGAGGTCGGCGTGGTCGGCGAGGCTCCCGACGGCGACTACCACGCTTTCGTCCGCCCGGAAAGCATCCGGCTGGCAGAAGATGGGGAGCCAGGCGTACCGGGAGTGGTGGAGACCAGCACCTTCCTCGGTTCTTTCCGGCGCAGCGCCGTACGCATCCCAGACGGGTCGCTAGTGGTCATCCAGCATCCGACCACCCTCTCACTGGAGCGCGGCGACAAAGTGCGGCTCACCATTGACAACCGGCCAGTGGTGGTGCGGCCGATCCCCTAGCCTCACTCGGGGCATAGCGAAGAGCACTGGAGCGCAGCAAAGCGCTTTCGTGGAGTCGTCTAGACAGTTGATTCGAAGGGGTCGATCGGTGGGGTCCGTTTGATCCAGTAGCCGAGCCACACCGAGCTGGCCCAAGACAGACAGCCCATCGAAAGCGCCGCGATGCCGAGGGTGGCCGCAGCCGTGACCCCGCCGATCAACAGCGGCGCCGCAGTGTTCCCGAGGTCGCCCATCAGCCGCCATCCGGACAGGAATTGGTTTCGACCCAGCGCCGGAGATTGGTCCGAGCCTAGAGTCATCACGATACCGGCGCCGACGCCGTTCCCCAGCCCGAGCAAGATCGCTGCGGCGACCACGGTGAACTGCTGGTCGGTGAACGCCAGCCATGCCAGCCCCGCCCCCAGCACGATCATCGAAGGCACCGCCACCCAGACCCGGCCGAAGCGGTCCATGATCGAGCCGCCGACGAAGAACAGCGACATGTCGATGCCCATCGACACCGCGTAGACCAAAGAGATCGAGGACGCGTCCATGCCCAGCTGGGCGCACCACAGCGGCAGGATGACTTGGCGGGCGGACCTGACGATGGATAGCGCCATCACCCCGGTGCCAAGCGTGATGAATACCCGTCGGTGCTGCAGCAGCACCTCTCTTAGCTTGAGCGATGTCTGGTCAAGCTCGGGGTCTACCGGCTGAGAAGGCAACAGTGCGGCTATCGCCGCAGCTATGGCGCACATGATCGCGGCGAAGCCGTAGCCACCGGACAGGCCGAAAGCTGCCACGACCGCCGAGCCTGCGAGCGGTCCGAGGAATTGCCCGATACGGTTGACCCCGCCCAGCGTCGACAACGCCCTTGCCCGATAATGCAGCGGGGTGACCTGGATCAGGTAGCTCTGCCTGGCAAGGCCGAACACCGCCCCGGACAGACCGATGGCGAAAACCGCCAGCGACAGCAGCAGCAGGTCCTCGGCCCAGAAGGCGAGCAGCAGAAAGACCGCATCCCATGCGCAAGCGACGATGATCGCCCATTTCTCGCCGAGCCGGTTGGCGACCCAACCAGCAGGCAGATCTCCGACCAATTGACCTACTGCCACCAGACCGATGACTAGCGCCGCCATCTCAACGCTCGCCCCCAACTCCAGCGCCGACAGCGAAATCAGCGGATACGCGGCTCCGAATCCAACGAAAGACAGCAACGGCGGGCCGTAGACTGGAATGGCCAAGCTTCGCCAGTTAAAATCTGGTGTCTGGGATTCGTTTTCGGCCATCAGTCGAACTCTATCCCCATGCCCGCCCGGTGGCGGGCAGGTTTGCCTGGCGAAACATGCCAGCCGCCAAAGCCCCAATCCTTGCACATCGTCTCATTTTGAGCACCGTCAACCGGGAAAATGACAAAACTCGGCTTGGCGTCTCACTATATGAGCCGCCGTCTCGGTATTTGGCGAAATTGCTTGCATAACGGGTTCATAACGATGAGTCTTGAAGAACCGAGCGGCAATGGAGCCGGCAACAAGTCAGTAGTCGATATAGAGGTGTGAGTAAATGTCCGCTCCCGCATTGGTCATT
>JAIRXX010000338.1 GCA_031268065.1 Propionibacteriaceae bacterium | reverse complement strand
GTGGAAGCTGCCCAGCGGCAATTCGATCATCGTCCTCAGCGAGGGTCGGCTGATGAATCTGGGCAATGCCACCGGGCACCCCAGTTTCGTGATGAGCAATTCGTTCAGCAACCAGGTGCTCGCCCAAATCGAATTGTTCACCCGGCCTGGGGCCTATCCGCTCGGCGTCCACACCCTGCCCAAGCTGTTGGACGAAATGGTCGCCAGGCTGCATCTGGACGCGCTCGGGATCAAACTGACCCGGCTCACCCAAGCCCAAGCCGACTATATCGGCGTTAGCGTGGACGGGCCGTATAAGCCAGCGGGCTACCGCTACTGAAAGGCGCTATAACTTCGGGTCACAGTGCGACCACTGGCAAAATGTCGTCTAACCAGGCAAAATCAGCGAGATTGCGGGTGGCCAAAGCGCAGTCGTGCGCCAACGCGACGGCAGCCACCATCAGGTCAACGCGCCTAGAGCGGCCTATCTGGCGTCCTTTGTCATGGGACGTCCGGCAGACAACGCGGTAAAGCGCCGCCGCCCGGTGGTCGAAAGGCAACCCTTCCCCGTAGGTCTCCACAGCGCGGAGGTATTGGATTTGGGCGCGGGCGCGAATGGCTGGGTTTCGGGAGAACTCGCCCTCCTGCAATTCGGCGTAACACAGCGCAGCGGTGAACAATTCATGCGTGCCACCTGGAAGCAACCCGAAGTCTGGCTCGCAGATGAGCAGATTGGTGTCCAGCAGTATCCGCGTCACCACTGGTCTCCGGGAGAGTCGTCAGCATCGCGCCCGGCTTCGATCTCAGCCAGCCATTGGGTCGCCAACTCAGCGGGAATGCTTCGGTACAAGGCCGAGTCACGCACCTCGCCAACGGTGGCGCCGCACTTCTTCGGCGGTGCGTAGCTGCCGATAACGACATTGGTCGGGTGTCCTTGGATGGAAATGCGGTAAGTGTCGCCGTTCTCCTCAACCGAGCGCACAATGCGTGAGGTATCACGCTGCAACTCCCTGATCCCGATCTGCGTTTCAGTCATGCCCCGAGTATACGTCGCATGTCGTACATATACGACTTCGGCGTCTTTACAAATTGAACGGGTGGACGGGCCGGATAAGCCGAGGGCTACCGCTACTGATCTGCCCTGGGTATTTCAAATCTGGCTAGGGTGGCTGAGCCTTCTGCCAGCGTCTGCCATTCGCCGGGGTGGTTGAGCACCGCTAGGGCGCAGGTGGGGAAGCCGCCAAGGTGCTGGGGGGATTGGTTGGGAGACGTTAGCGAGGCTACCAGGTCTCCAAGGGTTGGCTGGTGGCCGATGAGCAGCGCAACGCGCACGCTGGCGTCCAATTCGCGCAATTCGGAGATGATCTCATCCGGCCAGGCATGGTAAATCGCCTTGGAGAAGACGGCCACGTCGGCGGATGCCCCGCCCGTTTGAGCCTGTTCCCAGGTCTGCTTTGCCCTGGTGGCAGTGGACGAGAGCAGGTAGTCGATATGGTATTCGGACAGAATCTTCCCGGCTACGGCGGCGTCTTGCAGGCCGCGATCCGAGAGCGGGCGCTCGTGGTCGGCGTCGCTGGTCTGCCACGACGACTTGGCGTGGCGCAGGACAATCAGTGTCTTCACCGGTGCCGTCACTTGTCGGCGTCGTCTTTGCCGGGGCGCAGCTTTTCCCAGATCCGCTTGCAGTCAGGGCAGACCGGATAGCGGTCCGGATTGCGAGACGGAACCCAGACTTTGCCGCACAGGGCGATCACCGGTGTGCCCATCACCATCGCCTCGGTGAGTTTTGCCTTTTGCACGTAGTGCGACAGGCGTTCGTGGTCCTCCGGATCGGCGGGCTGGGGCTTGGTCCGCTCTTGGACGAGCGTGCTCAGCCGGGGTTGGGTTTCAGTCTGGTTCACCAGGTGCTCCTTTTAGCTTCGTCCCTTTGAGAACGAAACTTCGACGGATGAGACGAGTTTAGTTCCATCTTCGGGGTCCCCACAAAGTACCGCAGCGCAGCGAGGACACTTTGTGGGGTTTTCCAATAGTAACCTTGAGACCTCACGGTGTACGGGAAGGTGGCACCTATCATGGCTTGGTCGGATAGCGCCCTCAAAGATTTGGCTACTGAATTCGGGATCGCCACCGAATTTTACGACTGGCGCGGGCAGCAGATTGAGATTTCTGAAGCGACGGTGGTCGCCATCCTAGCCGCTATGGACGTGGACGCCGCCGACGCGGCGAAAGCCGCCGCCGCGCTGGAAGAGCACCGGAATAAGCCGTGGACCAAGACGATCCCGCCCTGTGTCGTGATGGAGCAGGGAACCAGCCAACAAGTGTTGGTGCATGTTCCGGACGGCGAGTGGGTCCGGCTGGCGATCCGCACCGAAGACGGTGACTGGCTCGATGTGCGGCAGGTCTTCCATGTTGTCGATCCGCGCTGGGTCAGCGGCAAGCTGATCGGGGAGGCGGCATTTGAATTGCCCGGCGACCTGCCGTTGGGCTACCACGCGCTGCAAGCCACCACGGCGGCTGGCCAGGAAGAGTCGATGCTGGTGGTCAGCCCGCATTTCCTGGGTTTCCCCGAGCGGCTGGGGGCGAAGCGGGCCTGGGGTTACGCGGTGCAGCTCTACTCCACCCGTTCCCAGCGGTCCTGGGAGTTCGGCGATCTGGTCGACATGGCCGACTTGGCCACCTGGTCGGGGAAGGTGCAAGGCGCCGACTTCATGCTGGTGAACCCGCTGCACGCGGCGCAGGTGGTGGCCCCCGTCGAATGTTCCCCCTATCTGCCAGCCAGCCGGCGTTTCATCAATCCGCTGTACATCCGGCCAGAAAGCGTGGCGGAGTATTCCGAGCTGAGCGATGACGAACGGGCGCGGGTCTTCAACCTCAAGGCTTCGCTGGCCGATGAAATCCCGGAGAAACGGCTCATTTTCCGCGACGAGGTGTGGAACGCCAAACGGGCGGCACTGTGGGTGATCTACCAGCACGGTCGGCGTCCAGCTCGGCAGATGGCGTTGGAGGCGTTCATCGAGCGGGAGGGTCCGGCGCTGACCCAATTCGCCACTTGGTGTGCGCTCAGCGAGAACTACGGCGATGACTGGCGCGAATGGCCGCCGGACCTGCGCGAACCAGATTCAGCCGCAGTGGCCGAATTTGATGCGGCCAACCGGGAAAGGGTGGTCTTTTACGTGTGGTTGCAGTGGGTGGCCGAGTTGCAGCTCTGCGAAGCGCAAGCCTCTGCCCGCGATGCCGGGATGCTGATCGGGGTGATGAACGACTTGGCCGTGGGTGTGGGGATCGAAAGTTCTGAGGCTTGGACTTACGGCGACCTCTTCGCCAACGGGGTGTCGGTGGGGGCGCCGCCAGACCATTTCAACCAACTGGGCCAAGATTGGACGCAGCTGGCCTGGCGGCCTGACCGGCTGGAGGAATTGTGTTACGCGCCCTTCCGGACGATGGTCGCCGGGCTGCTGCGCAATTCCGGCGGGATTCGGATGGATCACATCATGGGGCTGTTTAGGCTGTGGTGGATACCGAACGGGATGACCCCGGCCCAGGGCAGCTACGTGCGTTACGACTATCAGGCGGCCATCGGCATTCTGGTGCTGGAGGCTTACCGGGCGGGAGCGCTGGTGGTCGGGGAAGACCTCGGCGTGGTCGAGCCGTGGGTGCGCGGCTATCTGCGCGACCGGGGAGTGCTGGGGACGTCTATCGCCTGGTTCGAGCACGATCACCAGGGCAATCCGCTGAAGCCGGAGCAATGGCGGGAATACTGCCTGGCTTCGGTCACCACCCACGATCTGCCGCCGACCGCTGGCTATCTGGCCAAATCGCATATTTACCTGCAACACCGGCTCGGCCTGCTCACCGAGTCGCTGGAATCCGCGTTGGCCTCCGCAGAGGCACAGCAGCAGCACTATCTGGACATGTTGAAAGCCGAGGGCTACCTCCTCCACAGTGAGACCGACGTTGAGGAGGTCGTCCTGGCCTTGCACCGCTATCTGAGCGCCACTCCGGCCAGGGTCTTGTGCGCCGCGCTGGTTGACGCGGTGGGGGACCACCTTACCCAGAACCAGCCGGGCACCGACAAGGAATATCCGAATTGGAGAATCCCGCTGTCGCATCCAGATGGGGCGCCGATGATGATCGAGGAAGTGTTCGCCGACGAACGCGCCCGCAGGCTGGCCGAAGTCATGAACGCCGCCCCGGTCCCCGTCTGGGAACCCGAAGTGACGCTGGCTTGACGCGGCCCAGCCGAAGGGCGTTTTCGGGTCCACGCTGCCCGCGGGCGTTGACCCGGCTGCCGCTCACTCGGCCAGCAGTGCCAGCGTCTCGTCCAGCGTGGGGGCGGAACAGCCGCCACCGGGACGGGTGACCGAAATCGACGCGGCGGCGTTGGCCAATTCCACGGCGCTGATTAGGCTCTCGCCGCGAGCCAGCGCGGTGCCGAGATTGCCGCAGAAGACATCGCCAGCGCCAACGGTGTCCACCGCATCGGCTTTGCGGGCTGGAACTTCGGTCAATGAGCCGTCTTTCCAGGCGATGAGGGCACCTCGGGGGCCGAGGGTAACCACTAAGTCCAAGCATTTTTCGCACGCGGCGCCAGCGGCGAGGGCGTACAGCGCGGCCAGCGAGCCGTCCGCCGCCTGGCACAGATCGCGCAATTCGGTCTCGTTGAGCACCATCAGGTCGCTGTGGGCGAATAACTGCTTGGGCACGGGCGCAAACGGCGCCGGGTTGACGACTACCAACGTCCCGGCGTCATTCGCTATCCGCGCCGCCTCGGTGACGCATTCCAGCGGCACTTCGAATTGCGCCAGCACCACATCTGCCGCCTCGATGGCTGAGGCGTTGGCCTGCACCTGGTCCAGTGTCCAGGTGAGATTGGCGCGCGGAATGATGATGATGGAATTCTGGCCGCCCGGCTCGACCACCGGCAGGCCGACTCCGGTGCCCTGGTCTGCGGCTAGGCGCACCCCGGAGGCGTCGATGCCCTCTGCAGCGAAGGTGGCTTGGAAACTCCGGGCGAAATCGTCGTCGCCCAGCGATCCCAGCAGAGCGGTCTGCGCTCCAGCGCGCGCTGCGGCGATGGCCTGGTTGTACCCCTTTCCCCCTGGTGTGCAGCGGAAAGCGGTGCCGCGCAGCGTTTCCCCCGGTTGGGGGCGCCGGGGAGCCTCTGCCACCAGGTCCATCATGAACGAGCCGATCACGCATACTTTTCCAGCCGTCATGCCGTTCTCCATTCGCAGCGCTGCCCAACTCGTAGTGTTGGCGAATCCAACGGCGGGCGACACCGGCGCATCAAGCCGCCCTTCCATCGTCGAGCAGTTTGCCGAGCGAGCCTCCGGGATGGCGCTGGTGGAAATCGCCGGGAGTGAAGCCGTTAATCGCCATCAACCCGGCTGCCAGCGCGTCGCCCACCGCAAGGGTGCAGGTGGTGGAAGCGGTGGGAGCCAGCCCGAGCGGGTCTGCCTCGGCTGCCACCGAAACGTCCAGCGTGACTTTCGCCAGCTTGGCCAGCGTCGATCCCTCCCCACCGGTCAGGGCGATGATCGGCACGCCCCAAGCCGCGAGCATCTGGCCGAAAGCCAGCACTTCGGCGGTCTCCCCGGAGTTGGAAATCAGGATTGCCGCATCATCGCCGGTGACCATGCCGGAATCCCCGTGCAGCGCTTCGGTGGAGTGGATGAAGAAGGCCGGAGTGCCGGTGGAGGCCAGCGAGGCGGCGATCTTCGCCCCGATGTGGCCGGACTTCCCGATCCCGGAAACGATTACCCGACCTGCCGCCCGGTGGAGCAATTCCAGCGCGGCGGCCATTTGCCCGCTCACCCTGGCCTTGGCGACACTCAGCGCGGAAGCCTCGATGTCCAAGGCTGACAGGGCAGTTGTCACTCCATTTTCGATGCTTGCGCCGTCCGTCATCGTGACCACTGCCTTTCGCTGATCGCCAGCCGTAAGAGTAAACGTTTACTCAAAGATAGGCCAGCCTCACCGGGCTGTCAAGGTGGAAAACGGGCAGTGGTCGCGTTCAGCTAGAATCCCTGGCCAACAGCGACGGGGCGAGGGTGATCTGCTGTCCGGCGCCAATCGGGTCGTTCGACCTGGCGACGAGGCACTCACCGGCCAATTTGCCGATCCGGGCCGTTGGCTGCGCGATTACGGTGACTGCTGGCGCCACCATTCTGGTCCACTGGTCGTCGTCTGTTCCGACAATGCCGAGAGTCGCGGGGATTTCGATTTCCAACTGCTGGGCGGCTCGGAAAGCACCTGCGGTGATGGGGCCATTGGTCACATAGACGGCTTTGGGCACCGGATCGTTGCTCACCAGTGAGCGCAGGGCGATCTCACCGCCCTCGAAGCGCAGGTTGCTGCGCCGCACCCATTCCGGGCGCAGCCCAATGCCCGCCGCTTCCAATTCCTCACGCAGGCCGCTCAGCCGGTCTTCGGTGGTGGAGACGTCCTCCGGCCCGGCGATGCAGGCGATGTCGGTAAAGCCCTGGGCGATCAGATGCTTGGCCGCTTGGCGTCCGGCAGTCAAATTGTCGACGAATACCGCATCGCCTAAATAGCCGCGCAGCCGCCGGTCGATGAGCACCAAGGGGATACCGGCGGAAGTGATCGGGCTGATATCCGAGTCGCGCTCGGAACTCACCGCCAACACCACCCCGGCCATGCGCTGCGAAACGACGGCCTCGACGTAACGGCGCTCCTGGTCGAGCCTCTCGTTGGTGTTGAAAAGCATCAGCGAGTAGCCATTGGAAATCGCCACCGACTCCAATGCCGCCACCACAGCGGTGAAGAAGGGATTCTCGATGTCAGGCACGATGGCTGCCCAGACGTCCGATACCTGGCGGCGCAGCGCCCGTCCGGTGATATTGGGGGTATAGCCGGTCTCCCGCACCGCCTGGCGCACCGCCGCCGCCAACGCCGGGTCCACATTTCCCTTGCCGTTCAAGACGCGCGAGACCGTCGCCGTCGATACCTGGGCGCGGCTGGCGACATCCATGATGCTGACCGCATTCTGTTTGCGGGGCACTGGCTGCTCCTTCATTCGACTCCAAGTGGCAGTCTAGAGCGCGGCAGTCGCCGAAGCTTTGACATTTGCGCCGAGTTTCACGTTCTTCGCCGCCGATGGGCGCCGTGGGGCTGCTACGCGCGAAGCGGCCAGCACGATTTAAGCGCTGGTTCAGGCGGCAGACCGAACTGTCAGCAATCGATTACCCTCATGCTCTTGACGCCCGCCTTTTTCTAGGCTACGGTCTCGGTAAACGATTACTAGATGCGGGATCGGTTAACCCAAAAGCGCCGTCTCACCCAGTAGGCAATCCCGGCGGATGCCGGGTTATCGGCGCGGTGTTGCAACAGATTCAGGTCTGGAATCGTCTCAGCGGGCGAGGCCGCCCGGCTTGATGTACCTAGGAGGAAAATTGCGCAAGCAAATCGCTATCGGGGCAGCGGCGATGCTGGCTGCCACAGTGCTGGCTGGCTGTTCAGGCGGCTCCGCCCAGCCTGCCGCGTCCGACGACCCGACCGCCCCATTGCTGGTTTGGGTGGACGCCGAGCGCCAGCCAGTCGTCCAGAAATTCATTGAGGAGAAATTCACCAGCAGCCATCCGGGCATTGAAGTCAAAGTCGAATTGGTCGATGCGACACAGGGCACCAACACCGCCAAAATCGCGCTGGCCCAAAAAGCTGGTGAAGGCGTGCCGGATATCGTCTTCATCGGCAGTCCGGACGAAATAGCCTCGCTGTCGGCCAATCCGATCAATTACCCGCTAGCCCTGAATGGCCTGGTGGAGCAGTCGGTCTTAGACGACTTCCCATCCGCCAAGCGCTGCAGCTATGGCGACCAAATCTACTGCCTGGGAAATGACACCGGGCAGACCGTGTTTTGGTACAACAAGGCGCTCTTTGACGAGTGGGGCTACAGCGCCCCGGCCACTTTCAGCGAATTCAAAGAACTCGGCGTAAAGCTTGCCCAAGAGCACGCTGGCTACAACCTGGGCACGGTCAACGGACGCTACGGCACAGACGCTTGGCTCGGTTCTTCGGGTTGCCCCTTCATCGATGTGGTGGATCCGGTTCAGGTGCGGATAAACCTGGCCGACCCCAAATGCTCCCGGGTGATTGACGTCATGGCGCCGTTGCTTGAGAACGGCGCGCTGGCCAATCTCGACCTATTCGACAAGAATTACACTGCCCAGGTGGCCGACGGCAAAGTTGTCGGCATGATCGGCGCCTCCTGGGTGGCTGACTTCGCCTTCAAACCGATGTTTAAAGACGCCAACAAAGAGGCTGAAGGCTCCGGCAAGTACGCCGCCGCCCCGATGCCGACCTGGGACGGCGAGAGCACGAATTGGTCTGGCGCAGTAGGCGGCGGCATCTGGGTGGCCAGCGCCAGCACCAAGAACAAGCAGGCCACCGTCGATTTCCTGGTGGGCATCACCACAGACATCGACATCGCCAAAGCCCAGGCCACATATCCGGCCTACATTCCCGGCGCGCAAGCCTGGCTGGCCGATAAAGCCGCTGACACCTGGTACGCGGAAAACCCGAGCGAAGTGCTGCTAGATGCCGCCAACAAGGTGAATCCGGCAGATGGCTACGTCCGCTATCAGACCGAATTGCTGGAGTCATTCAACGCCACCGTAATCAAGGGCAACGCCTCCGCAGATTCGCTGGCCCAATTCGGAGAGCAGGCCAAAGCGGCTGCCGAGGCCACCGGCTACACCGTGGTGTCCTGACGTGTCCGGAAAGTCCCCAGCCTTGCGGACGAGCCTGCCCCAGCGCAGACTCGCCCGCAAGGGCCTGCTCTTCACCGCGCCCTATGTCGTGCTGCTGTTGCTTTTCGGCATCACCCCAGCGGCATACGGCTTGTACCAGGCCTTCATCGTCACCAAGATCATGGGCGATCCGGAGTTTTCGCTCTGGCAGAATTTTGCCGACGTCCTAGGTGATTACCGGTTGGGGACCTCTGCGGCGAATGTCGCGCTCTACATGCTGACTTGGCTGCCAGCCCTGCTGATCCTGGTCTTCGCGCTGGCGTTGGCTATGGATGCCAAGCGCAGCAAATTCGCCGCCCTCACCCGTTTTCTCACCTATGTGCCCGGAGCCATCACCGGCTCGGCGGCGGCGCTGCTCTGGCTCTTCATGTTCTCCCCGACGGTCAGCCCAATCGGTCCGGCGTTGCGCGCCCTTTCCGGCACAGATGCCACCTTCGTCTCCGATGAGACGATGCCGCTGATCTTGGCCATCATGGGAATCTCTGCCGGGGCCGGTGGCTGGGTGGTGATCCTTTTCGGGGCGCTCACCGGCATTCCGAGCGATCTGATCGAATCCGCGCAACTCGACGGGGCAACCGCCTGGCAGACAGTGTGGCATGTGAAATTGCCGATGATCCGCTCCTATGTCGCCTTCGTGCTCATCGTCTCGCTGGCCAACGGCTTCCAAGTCTTTGTGGAGCCGACGGTGATCCGGGCCGGTGCGCCTGCGCACATTTCCCAGACCTGGAGCGTGAACCAATTGGCCTATGTCTACGCGACCGGTGGGCAACTCAACTATGGCCGCGCCTCGGCGCTGTCAATCCTGCTGCTGGCGGTCTGCATCGGCCTGGCGGTCATCATCATCAAGCGGACCAATTTCTACTCGTTGGAGGACAACTGATGTTACGGCTGGCAGGCGGGAAAATCGGCCGCAATCTCTTCTTCGTCGCTACCATCGTCTTCTTTGGGCTGCCGGTGCTCTGGTTGCTGCTGGCCCCAACCAAGTCAAACTACGCGCTCAGCTACGAAAATCCGATGTCTTTCGGATCGCTTGCCCAATTCGGCGACACCTGGAACAACCTGGTCACCTACAACGACGGCATAATCTGGCGCTGGGCGCTGAATTCCATCTGGTACACGGCGGTGACGGTGGGTGTCGCCCTGGCGGCATCGCTGCCCGCTGGCTACGCGATGGCTAAATTCCGCTTCCGGTTCCGGGGGACGCTGCTCTTCCTGACCCTGCTGCTGATGCTGGTCCCACAGGCGGCGTTGATCTTGCCGATGTATTTGGAGATGAGCACCTTCCACCTGATCAACACGCCTTGGGCGGTGATCCTGCCGTTGACGTTCTACCCCTTCGGCGTCTACATGACCTACCTCTACGCCAAGGCTTCAGTGCCCAGCGAAATCATCGAGGCGGCCCGCATCGACGGTTGTGGCGAATTCGGCATCTTCCGCCGCGTCTTCCTGCCGCTGGCCCGCCCAGTGATCGTGATGATCACCTTCTTCGGCGTGGTCGGCACCTGGAACGCCTTCTTCCTGCCCTTCATCATGCTGACCGACGACAAGTTGGCCACTTTGCAGACCGGCTTGCAATTGCTGGTGGCCTCCACTTCGGCGGTTTCCGGCGGCAACCAGTCCACCCTGCCGATCCACGCCCCAGAGGTGGCGCTGGCTTCGGTGATTTCCATCACGCCTATCGTCTTGATGTTCCTCTTCGCGCAGAAGCAGCTGATCGCCGGTCAAGCCCAGGGCGCGGTGAAGGGGTGAGCGGGCTGGACGCCGGGCTGGCGGCGTTGCGAAATGCCATCCGATCCCGCCGCCTGGCCGCGCACTCGCTGGCCGTCATCGTCGGCGGCGAATTCGTCGCCGAGGAGTATTGGCAGCCCTATCGGCAAGGTATGCGGCAGATGGTCTTCTCAGTCTCCAAGACTTTGACCGCCACCGCGATCGGATTTGGCCAGGCAGAGGGCCTTTGGGACATCGACGACGACGTGCTGCGGCACTTCCCCAGTTACGCCGGCAGCTGGGCCAGGCGAAACGCCGCCGGGGTGCGTATCCGCGATCTGCTCACCATGTCCACCGGGCACACAGTGGACACTATGGAGGTGATGCGCGCCCAGCCGGAGGCTGATTGGGTCCGGGTCTTCTTCGATATCCCCTTCGAGTGCGAGCCGGGGAGCCATTTCCTGTACAACTCCGGGGCGTCCTTCGTGCTGTCGGCGCTGGTGCAGTGCCGTACCGGCCTGACATTGCGCGAATATCTGCAGCCACGGCTCTTCGCCCCGCTCGGAATCTCAGGGGTGCCTTGGGAATCCAATGTCCGGGGCATCAACTACGGCGCTTCCGGGGCACGGCTGAACGTGCGGGAATTGGCCCTGCTCGGCCAGTTGTTCTTGGACGGCGGGTGCTGGCAGGGCAGGCAGGTGTTGCCCGCGGGATGGGCGGGCCAGGCTTCGGCGCGGCAGGTGCCGACCCCGCTGAGCGCGGATGCCGAGGCATCCTGCGGATATGGTTTCCAGATGTGGCGGGGCAGCCTAGGCTCCTATCGCCTGGACGGGCGCTACGAGCAGCTTTCCGTTGTGCTCCCGGACGCCAACGCCGTCATCGCCGTCACCGCCGGAACTCCGGATCGGCATCCACTGCTGGATGCCATCATCGAGACTTTGGCGCCCGCGCTGCTGGGCGGCGAAGCCAGCGAGCCTGCCCAGCCTGTAGCCCAGCTGGATGCCGGGCCGGAGGTGCCGCTGCCTTTCACCTCGCAGCCGTCGCCCGACTGGTCGGTTCCCTTCGCCGGGGTTTGCCGCCTGGGCCGCAACCAGCTTGGGGTCCAACAGGTCGAGCTTCGCCTGGCGGCGGATCGGGAAGGGCGGGCAGACGGCGTGTCCATCGTCTTGCGCGGCCCCAACGCCACCGAGACCTTCACCGCCAGCTTCACCGGCTGGCAGCAGGGCGAGACGCGGTTTTGGCCCTACGAGGAGATGGACAGCGTGCGTTTCTTCGCCCGTGCAGGCTGGCAGGACGCGCGGACGCTGCTCGTCTATTGCCAGGTGGTAGATTCCCCCTTCGCCCGGATTTGGAGTTTTCGCTTGAACGGCCAGGCCTTGGAAGTGCTGGCCCGCTTGGACAACGGGTTTTGGCAAGATCGTTGGGAAATCCGGGCCGAAGACAGCACAATAGCCTGAGAGCGCCGAACACAAGGAGAAACAATGCTATTGACGCCTCTCATCCATCCCCAGCTCGCCGGGGCTTTGGCCGGCGCCGGGCACGGCGCCACGGTGCTCATCGCTGACGGGAATTATCCGATGTCCACCGGGGTCGCCGCTGGCGCGGAAAAGGTGTATCTGAACCTCACTCCGGGCTGCCTGAGCGTCAACGCGATCTTAGGCCCAATTCTGCAGACGGTTGCCGTGGAGTCAGCCGCCGTGATGGTGCCCGAAGACGGCGCCGCCGTCGCCGCGCATCGGGAATACCGGGAAATGCTCCCGGCAGGCTTGCCCTGGAACGAATTTGGCCGCTTCGAGTTCTACGACACCGCCCGCAGCGCCAATTTGGCTCTCGCCATCGCCAGCGCCGACCAGCGTCCGTTCGCCAATTTGCTGCTCACCATCGGAGTGCGCCCGCCGCAAAGCTGAAGGTGGGCGCGCTGGCCAAGCTGGCAGCGGGCGGCTTTGGATTGGCGAAATGGCGGGTTGCCGGGGTGTGGAAGGGCTAGAATAGGGTCATGAAAACGATTACCCCCACTCTCACCCTGAACCAGGGCACCAGCATTCCGCAACTAGGCTTCGGCGTGTTCCGCGTCGATCCGGCCACCACCCAGGTCGCCGTCGAGCAGGCACTGGAAATCGGCTACCGGCATATTGACACCGCCACCGGCTATGACAACGAGTCTGGGGTCGGGGCGGCGGTCCGCGCTTCCGGACTGAAGCGCGGGGAAATTTTCGTCACCACCAAGCTGCGCAACGACCACCACATGGCCGCCGACTTCGACCAAGCCTTCCAGCGCTCCATCGACGCCTTGGGCATCGGCTATATCGACCTGTATCTGATCCATTGGCCAATGCCGAAGAACGGCCAATACGTGAGCGCCTGGGAGCATTTCGAGAACTACCGCCAAGGCGGCCTTGCCAAGGCGATTGGGGTCTCCAACTTCAACATCGAACATCTCGAAACGCTCGCTGAGCGCACCGGCACCGTTCCAGCGGTCAACCAGGTGGAGCTGCATCCGGTGTTCCAGCAGCGCAGGCTCCGCGCCTACCATGACGCCCACGGCATCCGCACCGAAGCTTGGGCGCCGCTGGGCCAGGGCCGGTTCCCGCTGGACAGCCTCGAACCGGTGAACGCCGCCGCCGCCGCCCACGGCAAGACGCCGGTCCAAGTGATCCTGCGTTGGCACATGCAGGAGGGCACCATCGCCATCCCGAAGTCGGTGCGTCCAGCGCGTATGGCCGAGAATCTGGACATCTTTGACTTCGAGTTGAGCGACGCCGAATTTGAGGCCATCCGGGCCATCGACACCGGAGCGCGGCTCAGCGCCGACCCGAATGATGTGAACGGCGAGTAGCGCCCATCGCCGCCCAGGCGGCGTTTCGACCAAATTCCTGCCAAAATAGAAACTATGGATGCAGGAGGGGATAGGCCAGCAGGCGGCACCGCTGTCAAGGAGCGCGTGGCTGACAAGTTGGCCGCGCAGCTTAGCTGGGTGACGGTTGTCTGGGATGATCCAGTCAATTTGATGGTCTATGTGACGCATGTCTTCCAGACCCATTTCGGCTACCCCAAATCCAAAGCCCACCGGCTGATGATGCAGGTCCACACCGAGGGCAAGGCGGTGGTCGCATCTGGCAGCAAAGAGCAGATGGAGTCCGCTGTGGACGCCATGCATTCTTACGGCCTGTGGGCGACGATGGAGCAGGCATGACAAAGGTGGTGCGATGAGCTTTTTCCATCGCGCGGGCGCGGTGATCCAGCTGCGCTGCACCGAGTTCGAGATCGCCATCCTCACCTCGATGACGCAGCAGGTGGCCGGACTGCTGGAGGGGGACGCCCAGCCGTTGGCGGACGACCCCTTCGTCCGCTGGCAGGCTGAGCTGACCCAGGCCGACCTTGATTTCAGCGATCCGGTGATAGCCCGGTTATTCCCCAGCTCGCAGCCCGGCGATGA
>JAIRXX010000337.1 GCA_031268065.1 Propionibacteriaceae bacterium | reverse complement strand
ATCGACCGGGGTTCGCGGGTGGTGATCCTCGGGCTGAACGGCGCTGGGAAGACGACGATGCTGCGCATTCTCTTCGGGTTGGAGACGCCCGACACTGGCGAGGTCAAGCCCGGCCACGGGCTGAAGCTGGGCTACTACGCCCAAGAGCACGAATTGCTCGACACCTACCGCAGCGTGCTGGAGAATATGATGACCGCTGCGCCAGACGAGCTGACCGAGACTGAAGCCCGTTCCATCCTCGGCTCTTTCCTGTTCACCGGCGACGACGTGGACAAGCCCGCACGGGTGCTTTCCGGCGGGGAGAAGACCCGGCTGGCATTGGCGATGCTGGTGGTGTCCGCCGCAAACGTCTTATTGCTGGATGAGCCGACCAACAACCTTGATCCGGTTTCCCGGCAAGAAGTGCTGAAAGCCATTCGCGGCTACAAGGGGGCGGTGATCCTAGTCACCCACGACGAGGGCGCGGTGTATGCCCTGGAGCCGGAGCGGGTATTGCTGCTTCCCGACGGGGTGGAAGACCTTTGGGATGACGGCTACGCCGACCTGGTGTCGCTGGCCTGAGCAACGCCGTAATTTTACCCATTTACCCAGCAAAACGCCGCCCGAGCATGGCTGCAGGCGGCGTCTGCTTTTTAGCTGTCGGTCACTCGGAGAAGAGCGAATCAGTCTCCGTGCGCACGGTCTCCTCGATTTCAACGACTGGCTCGGGCGCAGGCTCGGGCACCACCGGGGCTGGAACTTCCGGCACGTCGAATTCGGGGGCCAACGCCGCGCCACCCATAGCGGCACCGCCCATTGTGGCGAGCATCTGGCGCACATTCGTCAACTGCGCCGTGATGGCATCGCGGCGGGCAGTCGCGGCCTGGACTTCGCGCTCCGACTCGCGGCGAACGCGCTCGGCGGTGATCCGGGCTTGGTCGATGACCTTCGCCGCTTCGGCGTTGGCGTCCTTCATCAAGGTCTCGATCTCAGCTTCGGCCTCGGCACGCATCCGGTCAGCCTCGGCGGCGGTGGCCAGCTGCAACTCTTCGGCGCGGGCCAGAGACTCATCGTTGGCCTGCATCTGGGCGGCGAAGTCGGCGGCTGCCTTGTCCCGGCGCTCGGCCAGGGTGCGCTCAAAATCAGCTGCCGCAGCGGCTGCGCGGGCGCGCTGGTGCTCGTATACGGCCTCAGCTTCCTCGCGGCGGGCAGTGGCTTCGCGGTCGGCGTGGTCAAGAATCTCGTCTGCCTGGCGCCGGGCGCTTTCGATCGTCTTCGTCGCCTCTGCGTCTGCCTTAGACGCGGTGTCGGCGGCGTAGGCCTCAGACGCGCTGCGAGCCTGGCTGGCGGTGGCCACCGTCTCCCGGCTCAGCCGCTCGGCCTCAACCTTCGAGTTGTTCAACAACTCGTCGGCCTCAGCTTGCGCGAGCGAAAGAATCTGGCCTATGCGCTTGCCCAAATCCTCGAAAGTCGGGGAGGCGTTGCGCAGCTCGTCTTCGATGGCGGCGGCGCGGGAACGCTCCTCGGCGATGTCTTGGTGCAACCGATTGGAGGACGACTGGAGCCGAGTCACTTCAGCCGCGCTCTCAGCGGCAGTGGCCTCGGCTTTGGTCAGCCTTTTGGCGAGGTCAGAAATGGCACGGTCGACTTCCGCGATGTCATAACCGCGCATAACAGTCTTGAAGGTTGGTGTGTCAGTCATTGTTCTCCTTTTCAATGGCGAACTCTACATCGTTTCCAGGGGGTATGGAACCAATTGTGGTGGGTATGGATACTGCTGGCGCGGGAATGGTAGACCTCGGTGGTGTCACTGGTGATTTCGGGATGAACTCTACCCGGTTCGCGAATGACTTTGCTAGGGCTTGCGGGTGTCCGGAGACCGACAGCGCCTCGATGACCCCAGAAAGGCTCCCCAACTGGGTGTGAATCTCATCGCGGCGCTTGGTCAAGTCGGAAACTTCTCTGCGGGAGCGTTCCAAGAGGGAGCGGGCTTCCTTGCGAACGGAGTCGGCCTCCCGACGGGCGTCGTTCACCACCCGCATGGCTTCCTCGCGGGCGCTCTTGGTCCGTTCCATGCTCTCTTTTTGCAACCGCTCCAATTCCGCCGCCGCGCGCTCGCGGACCAACTTGGCGCCAGCGGTGGCCTCGGTGTATTCGCGGTCGGAACGCTCTTTGCGGGCTGAGGCGTCGTCGCGGGCAGCTTGGAGGATGCGTTGGGAGTCGGACTCGGCCTGGGAAAGTATGCGCTGGGTTTCCTGCTCCGCCTTTAGCTGCTCTGCCCTGGCGGCGGCGAGCAGGCCCTCAGCTTCGTGGCGCACGGAGCGGGAATGCTCAGCCAGGGTCTCCAACATCTGCCGACGTTCGGCTTCCGCGTCCCGCTTGGCATTGGCCAGCAGCTCTTCGGCTGTGTTCTCAGCCTGGGTGGCTCTGTTGTTGGCCGCGGCCAACTGGCGGTCTACCGCAGCCTGCGTCTCAGCGAGCTTTATCTCGCATTCGGCCTGCGTCTCGGCCATGATCCGGGAAATCTCGGTGTCGAGTGCCCGGCGGTCAATCTGCAATTGCTCGCGGGCCTGGGTGGATTCGTGGGTGAATTCTGCCCGCATCGCCGCTACGTCGGCTTCGACCTCGGCCCGCCAGAGCTGCAATTCCTGGTCGGTGGCTTGGCGGCGCTCCGTCTCGACAGCCTCTAATTCCTGGTAGCGGGCGGTGATTTCAGCCTCGATCTCGGAGCGGCGGCGGGCTTCTTCCTCTTCCAGCGCCCGATAACGGCTGGCGACCTCGGAGGCGGTGGACGCCCGCTGGCGGTTGAGCCGTTCCTCGATCTCGATCTCATGCTCGTTGGCTGCGGTCATGAAGGAGCTGGCCTGGGCCTGGCCCTCGGAGACGATGGCCTCCACCTCGCGGTGGGACTGCTGGATCGCATCGGCTGCGTTCCGCTCGGCTGCCTGGGTGATCAGCGTCGCCTGGTCAGTGGCGTTGGAGATGATCACTTCAGCCTCTGCGTTGGCCTTGCGGAGGAATTCTTGCTTCGACGCCGCCAGCGCACTCTCGAATTCGGCGCGGCGCTCAGCCAACTGCTGTTCAAACGTCTCGGAGTCCTCGGTGAGCTGCCGCGACCAAGCGTTCAGCCCTTCGACAGCTTCCAGCGCTTCCGCTTTCGCACGGGCGGCATCGCGGCGGCCTTCGGCGCGAATGTTCTCGGCGTCTTGATACGCCTCGGTGCGAAGACGGTCAGCGAGGATTTGCGCTTGCGCCAGAATGGCCGAGGCGCGGTCCACCGGGTTGCCACCGGTGAATACGGGCGCACCTACAGACAGGCTCTGTTCCTGCATACTCACATAGTCCCTGATTTGTGCCTCGCGGACAAGGTTCATCACATTGTTTCATTGATTGGTCTGGACTGCACATTTAGCTTCAGCGAGTCTTCAAGATCAGGCCAAGCGGCTACAATCCCAAACATGCGCTACACATCCACTCGCAGCGACACCCGGGCGGAATTCTCCGACATCCTGCTGGAGGGGCTGGCTCCCGACGGCGGGCTTTACCTGCCCCAGGCCTACCCGGACATAACCGGCAAGCTGCCGGGTTGGCGCCGGGTGCTTGCCGAGGACGGCTATGCCGCGCTGGCCGAAGAGGTTTTGCGGATCTTCGCCCCCGACATCGCCGCCGCCGACCTGGCTGGCATCTGCCAGCGGGCCTACAAC
>JAIRXX010000329.1 GCA_031268065.1 Propionibacteriaceae bacterium | reverse complement strand
GGCGCTGCTCGAAGCCGGGATAGTGACCAATCGCAATTCTGTGCCCAACGATCCCAACGGCGCCTGGTACACCTCCGGCGTCAGAATCGGTACGCCTGCGCTCACCACTCGCGGTTTCGGCGCGGACGAATTCGACAAAGTGGCCGAGTTGATCGCCTCGGTGCTCTCCGGAACTGCCCCCGACCAGGCGAGCAAGGCCAAATACCTGCTGGCCGACGGCCTGGCGGCACGCACTAAGGCCGCCGCCGCCGAAATGCTGGACGCCCACCCGCTCTATCCAGGCCTGGTGCTGTGACCCGGTGTCCGGGTGGGCGCCACTTGGCGAGGGTCTAACTTTGCGAACGACGTGACATAAGCCAGATGCCCAGGGCGCGCATTGGTTTGGCGGGCATACCTCTGCCTGATAGCAATACGCGCCTGGGCGTTGATGGTCCGCTGGATTGGCCGTCTTGCGCGTAGCGCAGCATGATCGAGACGATGGGTTCTCCCGGGCCAATGCCGCCGATAGTTCCCTCGTGTAGTTCGACGTTCTCTAGGCCAACCAGCGGAAGATGCCTGGTTCTGCCAAAGGGCGTCGTCACAGTCATGTGACCGTCCGTAACCATGATGGAACGCGGACGGAGGAAGACCATCCCGTAGCCGGGGTTGACCAACAGCAAGGTCACAATCGCCAGCGACAGCCACAGAACGGTTCCGTCTCCAGGCTCCGTCCTTGCCCCGAGCACGAGCAGGGAGACGGCAGCAAACAGTGCGAAAGCTGTGAGCAAGTAGAGGTAGCGGCTAGCGATCCCGAAAGGGAAGAGGTAACCACGCGGCACAGCCTTGATCAGACGGCACTCTTCCGGGATTGCCGCACAGCCTCGCGGCACGGGTACCTCGCCATGCGAAGTCTCGGCGAGAGCATCCGAACCGGTGGCGCGGACACCTGCATCTGATGTGGCGGGAACACCATTGCGCCTGGCTAGGGCAGTGACCAGTGCTGTGAAATCTTGTGCGCTGATGGCCAGAAATCTTCGTGACAGCGGCACCCCATTGGCGATCCTGGTCTCCAGGTGGCGTGGCACCCGTTCGGCCCATTCTGCTGGATCACGCAATTCTAGGACCATGATCGAGGCACCGTCGTCTGTTTTGAGTGCGCTGAGTTGCTGCCAGGCTATCGGCCCAAGAGCACGGCCAAAGCCAGTGTTCCTCGCCTCTAGGCCAGCGTCACCGACACGGAGCCCGACACGGTCGCGCATCCGGAAGACCGGCCACATCGTTACGAGCAACGCCACTCCGGCCCAGAAACTTGGAAACGCGGTGAGTATCAGCCACGCCAGCCTCAGTGCCTGGCCTGAGCATGCTGCGACGACCCCGAGCAGGCAGAGCGCTGCACCGGCGACGCAGCCAAGCACTTGGTGCCAGCGCGGGGAGAGCATCACCTCACCGCGTTCGAGGCTTCTTCCGGCGGGCTGTGCCTCAGCCATGCGATCGCCGGTGCTCCGGCAAGAATTCGGGCAGACTCCCGCTGGGGATCAGACCGAGCGCCAGCGCCTCATCCAAAGACTCCTCGCGGAAGCTCTCTACAGCTTCCCGGCTCTGCGAAACCGCTGACTGGTATTCCTCCAATCCTCGTGACACCAGATTCTGGAACTGCGGCAAAACGATTACCTCTCTTAAAGGAATCTTGCCGTAGGCGGCAGCTCTAAGTGTTTTGCTGAGTTGTTCGTCGCCGACGCGCTCTGCTAAAAGTTTGAGATTGTCTCGAACACGCTCGTTCAGCGCTTGCGGGAGAGTTGAGCCAGGGAAAAAATCTGGTGTTGGAACAGTCATTAGCGGGTTCTTTCAAGAAACAAATGGGTTGTCATATGACGCTGAGACGGAGCCGACTTCCTGTATTCTATCGATGCTGTGGATGGCTCCGAGATAACCGGCGCAAGCTCCAGCGAAAGCGTCGACGCATGTGAT
Source organism: Propionibacteriaceae bacterium (assembly GCA_031268065.1). Classification (GTDB taxonomy): domain Bacteria; phylum Actinomycetota; class Actinomycetes; order Propionibacteriales; family Propionibacteriaceae; genus Propionicimonas. The sequence goes on along the minus strand of JAIRXX010000329.1, from coordinate 7,498 downwards.
CATAGTGTTCCAGACATCGTAGGCCTTGATCCACATGGCTACGACGGCAACGGTCTCTGCAGAGGAAATCGCCGTGCCTATGAGTCCGCCAATCCCAGTCCATGACACCGAACCGGTAACCGCCCATGAGATTGCCGCAGCAATAAGCAGGTCCGACAACGTTGACAAGATTGATGACAGGCTCTGAGCTGCAGACCACATACCGTAAGCCACAGCGTGGAAATCGCCACTGACACCTTTGATTTCCGGGACTAGGTCATCAAGCGCGTCAACCAAACGGTTGAAGTAAGAGTTCGCAGCCTCGGCGGAATGCCCTTCCCAAGATTGCATCCCCTTTTTCTTGGCATCATGAACCTCGTTGGCGAGAGATCCGTGGAAATTTGCCAGACTCGCCAGCGCTTCAGATCCCTGGCTCGCTTCGTTCCAGTCTCCGGCGACCCACTTCAGCGCGTCATCTAGAGGGTTCTTTCCCTCACAGAAAAGATCAATGATCGTCAGTACCCACCCCGTCGGACTCAACAGCACCCCAGCGCCATGCAATATGAGATCGCCCAAAGGTGGTATCGGATCAGCATCGCTCGGGGTTCCGCTGATGGCATCGACAGGATTATTGGGAAGCGGTGAGGCGTAAGTTGTCGGGATATAATTAGGAGCCTTATCATATCCGGAATATGATGCATCGATGCTAGCGGCGCGAGAATCTTCCTGGCTCACATAATATGAGGCGAGTTTGCCAAGCTCTGTCCCCGAGGCTTCAAGAATCGCTCTAATCGAATCAAGGCGCTCGTTAATTTTATTAGCCACTTGATTCGCTGTGGAACAGAAATTAGCGAATATCGCGTCATCCTGGCCAGCAGCACGTACCCAAGAATCGCAGTACTGTTTTGCCGTGGGACACCCATCACTCAGCGTTGTCAATGTCCTTCCGAAGTCCGCTATTTCTTCAGGAGTGACAGAAAAAGACACAGGAATCCCTCCCCGTTCCACGGGTGTTGAGGTGGCAAAAATTTGCACCGTCACTTTCTATGATAGTGAATACTCCAATAATGGCAACTCGGTGCCAGAGTCTGCGCCGCCTGCTCAACGGGTGAAGAGGGTGCCTTGGACAGTGGTGACGAAGTTGCGCAGCGAAGCGGGGAGGTTGTGCATGTGCCATCCAGGCGGGCCGTGGTACCAGTAGACGTCTTCGCAGTCTTCGTCTTCGTCCAGGTCTAGCGCGGTGAGCGCGTCCAGCCAGCGCTCTTGGCCGCCGAGTACGACGGTGTAGGGAAGGATCGCCGATATTTGCTCCATCTGCCGCTCTTTGGGCAGTGATTCGCAGGGCTGGGCGTCCAAAGTGGCGCCGAGCAATTGCAGCCCGCGCCACACTCCGACTCCAGAAGCGGTGCGGGCGGGCATTTCCTGGGCCACGAAGATTACGCCGAAAGCCAGGGCCAGCAGACTCAGCCCGGCCAGGCCGAACGGCGTCCAAGCCGCCAGCACGATGGTGATCAAGACTGCCGCGCCGATGGAGAACAATCCCAGGCGGCTCCAGATGTTCCGGGTGGAGTCTGGCCGTTGGGCGAACCACCCTCTAGCCACCACCTCGTCATAGAGCTGCGACTGCACGGTCCCGATCACCGGACGCACTCGGCCAGGCAGGGTGGAGACTCGCGCCGCCTCCTCGGATTCGCCCGCAACCGCTGCCAACAGCGTCTTCTCATAGCTGGCGAGTTCGGCGCTGTTGTCGATACGGGTGAGAGTCCAGTCGAATGGGTCGTAAAGCGATTGGCGGGGCAGCTCTTTGATCCGCAGGTGTCCGCGCACGGCCAAATCGAGCAGGGTGGCGGTTACGTCGATTGGATCAACCCGCTCATCCAGCACTGTGCCGACCAGTCCGGGGCGAATCTGGTCCAGCACCCGGAATTCGGCCTTGCCTTCCCCGACTGGGAAAAATTCAGCCACGCGCACCACCGGGGCTTGGGCGACATCCTTTCCGAAGCGCCGATGGGCCAGCCATAACGCCGCGCCGCCCAGCAACAGCAAGCCAAGGGCGGTCAACAATGGCAGTGGCGCTACGCTGAAAGCCCGGTCGAAAGTCCAATGCTCGCGGATTTGCTGGTCGGCGGAGACGCTGCCGCTGGGGAAGCGCATCGTTACCCGGACGATATCGCCAGCGCCAACGTTCTCCGTGTGGAAGAAGGGGACCGGATCGACATGGGTGCCGCCGCCGAAATAGGTGCATTTGCCTGGCGAAACCGGATCGCCCGCCAGGCAGTCGATCATGCTGAACTGCTGCTCTGAAGTGATGGTGGCCTCGAAAGTGCCCACCGGCATATTCAGCCCTTGTAAGAAATCCCAGCTGATTGCAGTGTCTTCGCCAGCATTGGCTGCCGCTCCGACCACGCGGTAGGACAATTCCCGATCTGTTTGGAGGATGCCGGGCAGGGTGACAAAAATGTGGTCACCGTCGGTGGTTACCGGCGCCGAGGACGGCGGCAGTTCAATGCCGCCAGCTTCGGTCACCTTTATATCGGTGATGGTGTAGACGTAATCGCGGCGGTCGGTGATTTCCCGTGCGGTGGCGAAGCTCTGCACCACCGGGTTTGGGGTGTTCGCGTAAAGAGACGCTTTGACATCTATAGAGCCGTCGTTGTTGATCTTCGCCACCACGGTGTAGCGGCTGATCTCATCGTCTGCGAATGCCAGCGGGGTGTTTGCGGACAAGGCCGCAACGGCTATTCCCACCGTGAGCAGCGCCACTCTCAGTTTCATCGTATTCGCCCTCGTTTGACCGACTAGGCCAGCCTAGCCGAACTCCCGGCGCCATTGTTGAAGCAACAGTTCGACGCCAAAAGTGGGAACCAAGCCTTAGGCGCTGACAGTACGCTTTACCTGTGACACAGCAACAGTGGCCGCCCCCTGGTCCGGGATGGGGCGCGAATCCCAACCGGCAAGCCCCCGCGCAGCCGCAATGGCCCTCAGCCGGGAATTGGAACAACCAGTCCTGGCGCGCGTACCCGCCGCCGCAACAGCCGTATCCGCAACAGCCGTATCCGCAGCAGCCGTATCCGCCATACCCGCCGCAGCCTTACCCACAACAGCGGCCGCAGCCTTACCAGCCGCAACAGCCCGGCACCCGTCCGTGGCAGCCACAGCCGCAATACCAAATCCCGAATCAGCCCTATCCCGCCCTTCGCCAGCCCCAGCAAGGCGGCTATTACTTCCAACCGCCAAAGAAAAGGAATCCGTTAGGCCTCATCGTCCTGGCAGCAGTGGGCATCTTCGTAACGGCGGGTTTTTTCATCTCGCTGGCCAACTACCTCTCCTTCGAGGACAACCCCGTCGTCTATCCGACCCAATATCCTGCTCCGCTGCCGACTGATCCAGCTCCCGATCCATTCCCGCCGCCCGATACGGACATTCCCGACCCGGACAAGAATCCCCCTCCGCTGCCAGCCCCGGATAGCTATTCAGAGGCGACGGCGTACCTGGAGAACAACCCCATTTACGAGCAGTCGGTCACCGCCGTGGACTGCGGCGTCGGCAAGATCGATATCACCGAGGCGTCCAAAAATGAATTGGAGGCCCATTTTAATGAGTTGACGGCGTGTCTGTGGCAGGTGTGGAATCCGCCGCTTACCCAGGTTGGTTTTACCATGCCGCGACCACCGGTGACCGTCTACGGGTCATCGGTTGAAACAGCCTGCGGTCGCGCCGAGGACCACAACGCCCTCTACTGCGCGGCGGACCAGCGCATCTATTACGCCACGAATGTGTATGAAACGCTGCCCAGGAAATATCACACCCAGCCTTTCGTCGCTGACACGGTGGTCGCGCACGAATTCGGCCATGCGATCCAAGCCCGCACTGCCATTTTGGTCTCGTCTTTCGCCTGGGAGGAGAAGGAAAATACGTCGGAAGCGAAGGCCGCAGAATTTTCCCGGCGCTCCGAAATGCAGGCTGACTGCCTGGCCGGAATGTTTACCACGGCTGTGGCCCAAGCCAACGGGCTGGGCGGCAAAGAGTTGAAAGCCCTGACCGAGGTGGTTTACAACATCGGTGACGACGTGCTCAGCGGCAAGAAGAATTATTCCGGAGACCACGGCACCGGAAAGGCTCGGCAGCGGTGGTTCGCAGACGGCCAAAAGAGCGTCCAGATCGGGACGTGCAACACCTACGTCGCCGAGTCAGCACAGGTGCGCTGAGCGGTTACCCAGCCGTTCAGCCGTTCAGCAGTGCCGTGGCCACAGCTGCCACGCCCTCGCCGCGCCCAGTCAGGCCCAGCCCGTCGCTGGTCGTGGCCGACACGCTCACCGGTGCGCCCAGTGCCTCGCTGAGGACGGCCTCCGCTTCGGCGCGGCGACGGGCGATCTTGGGTGTGTTGCCGATGATCTGCACAGCTGCGTTTACCACCTCGAAGCCAGCGGCTCGCAGCAGCTTTGCCGTCGCAGCGATAAAACGCACTCCGGCGGCATTTGCCCAAGCTGGGTCGTCAGTGCCGAAGTTGGAGCCGATATCGCCCAATCCGGCTGCGGAGAGCAGCGCGTCGCAGATGGCGTGGGCCGCAACGTCGCCATCGGAATGGCCGACCAGCCCTTGCGGCTCGTCGGGGAAATGCACTCCGGCGATCCACATCGGCGTGCCAGCCGCCAGCCTATGCACATCCGTGCCGATTCCGATTCTGAAACCCATCTGGCTGCCCCCAACGGCTCGATGTCAGCTGGCCAAAACCTCGTCCAGCAGCACTTCGGCCTGGTCTTCGGCCACCTTCTCGGCCAGCGCCAATTCGGAGACCAAGATTTGGCGGGCTTTCGCAAGCATCCGCTTCTCCCCGGCTGACAGGCCGCGATCCTTCTCCCGGCGCCACAGGTCGCGGACGACCTCGGCCACTTTGAGCACATTGCCCGAGTGGAGCTTTTCCAGATTGGCCTTGTAGCGGCGGGACCAGTTGGCCGGCTCCTCGGCGTAGGGGGCGCGCAGCACGCTGAAAACCCGCTCCAAGCCGTCGGCATCCACTACGTCGCGCACGCCGATCAGATCTAGATTGTCTGCGGGCACTCGAACTACCAGATCATTTTGGCCCACGATCCGCAACACCAGATAGAGCCGGTCGACACCCTTGACTACACGAGTCTCAATTTCTTCGATAACAGCAGCACCATGATTGGGGTACACCACCGTTTCACCGACTGTGAACGTCATACGCTTTCGGTCCCTTTCCGCAAGGGCCTATTCTATCACGTTCGGTAAGTTTTAGGGTAACTATCTTCCCTTGTCAGAGCAGCTTTGTGAATCTGGGAGAGTTATTTCTTTCCCTGGTTCTTGACCGCTTCGATAGCCGCCTTGGCCGCTTCGGGATCGAGATAGCGCCCACCTGGGTTGAGCGGCCTCATCGAGTCGTCCAACTCGTAGAGCAGCGGAATTCCGGTGGGAATGTTCAATGCGGCGATGTCGGTGTCCGATATGCCGTCGAGGTGCTTGACCAAGGCGCGCAGCGAATTGCCGTGGGCGGCGACCAGCGCCACTTTCCGAGCCTTCAGATCGGGGACGATCTGGTCGTACCAGTAGGGCAGCATCCTGTCCACCACGTCGGCTAGGCACTCAGTCAACGGGCGCACCTCGGGTGGGAGGTCCGCGTAGCGCGGGTCGTTGAACTGGGAGTATTCGTTGTCGGTGGCAATCGGGTCCGGGGGAGTGTCGTAGGAACGCCGCCACTGCAAGAATTTCGCTTCGCCGTAGGTCTCCAAGGTCTGAGCCTTGTTTTTGCCCTGCAGCGCGCCGTAGTGGCGCTCGTTGAGCCGCCAGGAGCGCTTCACTGGGATCCAATGCCGGTCGCAGCCGTCGAGGGCGAGGTATGCGGTGTGAATCGCCCTGCGCAGCACAGAGGTGTGGACGACATCGGGCAGCAGATCCTCCGCCTTGAGCAATTCGGCGGCTTTCTTGCCTTCGCCGACGCCCTTCTCGTTTATGTCCACATCCACCCAGCCGGTGAACAGGTTCTTCGCATTCCATTCGCTCTCACCATGTCGGAGCAAGATCAAAGTCGCAGCCATGTCTGGCATCCTACTAGAAGCTTTGCGCAGGGTCCGCGCCGTGCTAGTTCTCGGGCAACGGCTAAACGGGTGGTGGAATCGTGCTAAACATCAGGGCAGGCCCGCCATTCGGCCCAAGGCGGCCCCGAGCGCCCCGATGGCGACCACTGCGATGAACGGCGCCTTCAGCCGCAGGGCGACCAGCGCGGCGGCCAAAGCCAGCAGCCTTGAATCCAGCAAGATGGATTGGCCGTCGGCCAGGGCGCTGGTCGTGGTGAGCGCGGCGAGCAGGCCGACGGTCGCGGCGCCGGTGATGGCGGGCACTGACGGGTTGGCCAGCCATTTGCGCGGCAGCAGGTAACCGGCGAATTTGGTGGCGTACGCGGTGACGCTGGCAAAAAGTATCCACAGCCAGACTCTCATTCGGACGCTCCCGTCTTTCCAGCGCGGTCCAGCAGCTGCCAGGCGATCAGACTCACCGCTGCGGCGATCAGGATCGGAATCCCCGGTGGCACGAAACCGATGGCGGCGAGGGTGAAGAGCGCCGCCACCAAGGCGATGGCGACTGGTTTGCGGCCGGACAGCAGTGGCCAGAGCAGCCCGCAGAACGCGGCCACCGCCGCGCCGTCCAGCCCCCAAGCTTTGACGTCCCCGATCACGTTTCCGGCCAGCGCGCCTACGAGTGTGGCGAGATTCCAAAAGACGAAGACGGCCAGGCCAGCAGCCCAGAAGCCGCGTTTGCGCTCAGCAGGGTCGGCCTGGGCTGAACTCACTGCCATCGACTCGTCGATGGTGAACTGCGCCATCACCGGGGCGAGCCGGGCAGGTGGGTGAAGCAGCGCCTTGAGCTGCATGCCGTAGACGCCGTTGCGAATGCCGAGCAGGCTGGCAGCCGACCAAGCTGCCAGCCCGGAGCCGCCGCCAGCGAGCACGCCGATGAAGGCGAATTGCGAGCCGCCGGTGAACATCAACAGGCTTAGCGCGCAGGTCTGCGGGATATCCAGCCCGGCGACAGCGGCTAGCGCGCCGAAGGATATCCCGTAGAGCCCGGTGGCCAGACCCACCCACAAGCCGGTGCGTACCCCAGGGGTGAACACTCCTCGTCCACTACGCCTTTGCGGTGCCGCGCCAGCGGGCGAGCGCCTTCATCAAGTGGTAGAGCGCCAGCGCGGTGACGGTGCCGACGGCGATGCCGTTGAACGCCATGCCTGCGACGGTGAAGGAGAAGTCGGCGATGCCCATGATCAAGCCGACCGCAGCCGGGATGAGATTGACCGGGGAGGTGAAATCGACCTTGTTCTCCACCCAGATACGGGCGCCGAGCAGGCCGATCATGCCGTAAAGCACGACTCCGGCGCCGCCGATGACGCCGCTGGGCACGGTGCTTATCGCCGCGCCGAACTTCGGGATCAGCGAGAGCAGCAACGCGGTGAACGCGGCCACCCAGTAGAGCGCCGTCGAATAAATCTTGGTGGCGGCCATGA
>JAIRXX010000249.1 GCA_031268065.1 Propionibacteriaceae bacterium | reverse complement strand
TCCCAAGAATGATCCATCGGTGATCAGCGTCAAGTCCGAGCGCGTCCAATACTGGTTGTCAGTGGGCGCGCAGCCCACCGAGGCCGTGGTCGCAATTCTGAAGCGCACCGGGGACTGGCAGAAGTTCACCGGGGATGATTCCCCGTCCGGCGTGACGCCGCAGAAGTCCCGCAAGGACAAGCTGGAATTGTTCAATATCGCCTTGGCCGAGGCAGACGCCGAGCCAGCCGTTGGAGCGATCTCCAAGTCGAAGAAGCAAGCGGAGGCTGAAGCCGAACCCGCTGAAGTCGTCGAAGAGGCGTGACCATGCTGGATGAGGCGCTAGAGCATCTGGTCCGGGGGTTGGTTGCCAATCCAGACGACGTTAAAGTCGTCCGGACCAGTCGGGGCCGGGTCGGCACGCTGGAAGTGCGGGTCAACCCCGAGGACGTCGGCAAAGTCATCGGGCGCCAAGGCCGGACTGCGACAGCGCTGCGCACGGTGGTGGCAGCGCTGGCTGGCGATGAGCAGATTCGCATCGACTTCATCGACGTGGACCGCAAACCCCGCCGGAGATAGCTGATCCCCAGGATTTTTGCGAACGGGGCTTTCATGGATGAGCCAAAGTCGGCTCCGCTTCGGGGTTTGTCTGCGGCGGGGCGGTTGGGCCTGTCATGGACGTGATCGTCGGCACGGTGGGGAAAGCCCACGGCATCCGTGGCGAGGTTACCGTGTATTTGCGCACTGACGACCCCGCAGGCCGGTTCGCTCCGGGCCGCAGCGTGCGCCTGGGCAGCGGGGAGTCCCTGTCGATTTCCACTGTGCGCAGGCAGGGGGGCGCTGTCGTGGTGGGTTTCGCCGGAGTCGGCGACCGTTCCCGCGCCGAGGCTTTGCGCGGGGAGGATCTTTGGGCCACCTTGGACGATGAACCGGTTACGGGCGATTCGGACGAATTCCACGATTCCCACCTCATCGGGCTGCGGGCCAGCGACCAGCACGGCCAGAGCGTCGGAGTTGTGCGGCAGGTCCTGCACCTGCCCGCACAGGACGTGCTGGTGCTGGAAACAGCCGCTGGGGAACGCTTGGTGCCCTTCGTCAGAGAACTCGTACCCAAGGTGGACGTGCGTGCCGGGAGGCTAGTGGTACACGCCATTCCCGGCCTGCTCGCCGATCTTGTGGCCGATTCGGGGGGAAGCGATGCGGTTTGACGTTTTGACCATCTTCCCTGATTACTTCGCCCCATTGTCGCTGTCCCTGCTCGGCAAGGCGGCCCAGGCGCAGACGGTGGATTTCGCGGTCCACGACCTGCGCGGTTGGACCCATGACCGGCATCGCAGCGTCGATGACACCCCTTATGGCGGCGGAGCCGGGATGGTGATGAAGCCCGAGCCGTGGGGCGAGGCGTTGGACTCCCTGCTCTCAAATCCTGCCGGGTGTGTGCCCACGCTGATCGTGCCCACACCGGCGGGGCGGCGTTTCACCCAAGCCGATGCCGTCGATTTCGCCGGGCGGGAGTGGTTGGTCATCGCCTGTGGCCGTTACGAGGGCATCGACCAGCGCGTCGTCGAATATGCCCGGACGCTGATGCCGGTGGTCGAAGTGAGCCTGGGCGATTATGTGCTCAACGGGGGAGAGGTGGCCGCGTTGGCCATCATCGAGTCAGTGGTACGGCTGCTGCCCGGCGTCCTCGGCAATCCGGACTCGCTGCTGGAAGAGTCCCACGGCGTCGAATTGGACGGGTTGCTGGAGTACCCGGTCTACACCAAACCGGCGCTGTGGCGGGGATTGGCCGTCCCCGAAGTGCTGCTCAGCGGCAACCACAAAGAGATTGCGAAGTGGCGCCGCGAACAAGCTGTTCGGCGGACAGCCGAGTGCCGTCCAGACCTGCTCCAGACACCACATTTAAACAACGGCAAAGTTGAATAAATATGCCTCTGGTTAGGCACTGTGATCGAAATTCTAGAATTATCGGTGAAGAACGTACTGCCTTTTGCCCATAAGTCGGCAGAATGGCTTTCGCTTTGTTATTGTGTCTGCGTGGCAACGAATCTAACTCCACATCAGCGGGCGCTCAGGTCCACGGTGGCACTCAAAGCCTTGATGGCTGTCACCGGCTTGATCCTCATCGCCTTCCTGCTGATGCACATGATCGGTAATTTGAAGATGTTCCTCGGTGCAGAGGAATTCAATCACTATGCCGAGTGGCTCAAGCAAGACCTGCTCTACCCATTCCTCCCGCACGGAACCTTTATCTGGCTGTTCCGCGCGGTGTTGCTGGCCTGCATCGTCTTGCATATGTTCTCGGCGGTCACCTTGTGGCATCGGGCGGCCAAAGCAACGCCCACCAAGTATGAGACGAAGAAGAAGCTCTCACAGAGCTACGCGTCTCGTACGATGCGCTGGGGCGGTCTAATCCTGGCGGGCGGCCTGATCTGGCACCTGATCCAGTTCACGATCGCGCCAAGCGGCCCTTCGCCGTTCGTGGGGGTCAGGGACACCTTCCAAAATCCGGCCTGGGTGGCTTTCTACCTCGTCTGGATCGGCGTGGTCTGCATCCACATTAGGCATGGCTTCTGGAGCGCGTTTGCGACTCTCGGCGCCAACACCAGCGCTTTTATGAAGACTGTGCTCAACGCCTTGGCGTATCTGGTCGCCGCGCTGATCTTCGTCGGCTTCGCCGTCATGCCCGTCGCAGTCCTAGCAGGAGGTATTCAGTAATGGCTCAGCAACCGAAGGATTTTTACCGCCTGGGCGCGGACGTGAAGGACAGCAAAGCCAACGTCTCGCTTCCGA
>JAIRXX010000213.1 GCA_031268065.1 Propionibacteriaceae bacterium | reverse complement strand
TGGCCGCAATGCTGCGTTTTTCAAATTCATTGCATGTGGCTGGCGGGCGTATCGTCATCGAAGCTGAACTCGACACCGGAGCGGCTGCCCGACGCTTGCGCAGCGCGATTTCTGAGCTGTTCGGGATGACCGGCGAATTCGTCGTCATCTCATCCAGTGGATTGCGGCGCAGCACTCGCTACCTGGTTCGGCTGATCCGCGACGGCGAGTCGTTGGCCAGGCAGACCGGGTTGATAGACCACCGGCGCAGGCCGGTGCGCGGATTGCCAGTCTCCATCGTCGGGGGAGGTTTGGACGTGTCGGCTGCCGCTTGGCGCGGCGCGTTCCTGGCTCACGGGTCGCTGACCGAACCGGGCCGTTCGATGGCGATGGAGGTGACCTGCCCCGGTTCCGAAGCGGCGTTGTCGCTGGTTGGCGCGGCGCGTCGGCTGGGAATCTCGGCTAAGGCGCGCGAGGTGCGCGGGCTGGACCGGGTGGTGATCCGCGACGGCGACGCGATCTCGGCGATGCTCGCCCGGATGGGTGCCCATGAGTCGCTGTTGGCCTGGGAGGACCGCAGGATGCGGCGCGAGGTGCGCGCCTCCGCGAATAGGTTGGCGAATTTCGATGACGCCAATCTGCGCCGCTCGGCGCGGGCCGCCGTCACAGCCGGAGTGCGGGTTCGCAGAGCGTTGGAGATTCTGGGCGACGATATTCCAGACCACCTGCTGGAGGCGGGCAAGCTGCGCTTGGAGCACAAGCAGGCCAGTTTGGAGGAGCTTGGTGCGCTGCACGTACCGCCGTTGACCAAGGACGCCGTTGCCGGCCGGATACGCAGGCTGTTGGCAACTGCCGACAAGCGGGCGGCTGAATTGGGCGTTCCAAACACTGAGTCGGTTTTGACCGCCGATCTCTTCTACGACGCCGGGTGAACCGGGTACCACATCCGCCGCAGCTGGGAAAACTGTTCTCATTCCTCGCTACCACCCGACATGTGCGTGTTTTCCCGAGTAGGCTAAAAGTGCCTCAGAGAAGGCGCTTAGTCTGCTATCGCAGAGGACACAGTTTAAGGAGATCTATTACATGACCGTCAAGGTTGGTATCAATGGCTTTGGCCGCATCGGCCGCAACTACTTCCGCGCTCTGGTCGCACAGGGCGCCGACCTCGATGTGGTCGCTGTCAACGACCTCACCGACAACAAGACACTGGCCCATCTGCTCAAGTACGACTCGATCGTCGGGCGTTTCGATGGCACTGTCGACTATGACGATGACGCCCTCATCGTGAATGGCAAGCAGATCAAGGCTTTCGAGGAAAAAGACCCCGCCAACCTTCCCTGGGCAGAGTTGGGCGTGGACATCGTGATCGAGTCCACCGGCTTCTTCACCGACGGTGAGAAGGCCAAGGCGCATATTGCCGCCGGCGCCAAGAAGGTCATCATCTCCGCCCCGGCGAAGAATGAGGACATCACCGTCGTCTTGGGTGTGAACGACCAAGATTACGACAGCGCCGCGCATAACATCATCTCCAATGCCTCTTGCACCACGAACTGCCTGGCTCCGATGGCCAAGGCGCTCAACGATGGCATCGGCATTGTGCGCGGTTTGATGACCACGATTCACGCCTACACCGCTGACCAGCGGCTGCAGGACGCCCCGCACAAAGACCTGCGCCGCGCCCGCGCCGCCGCGATCAACATCGTGCCCACCTCGACTGGCGCCGCAAAGGCCATTGGGCTGGTGCTTCCCGAACTCAAGGGCAAGCTGGATGGCTTTGCGCTGCGGGTGCCGGTGCCGACAGGCTCGGCCACCGACCTCACCTTCGAGGCGCCGCGCGAGACCAGCGTCGAAGAGATCAACGCCATCGTGAAGAAGGCCGCTGAGGCCGCCCCGCTGAAGGGCTACCTCGTCTACACCGAGGATGAAATCGTCTCCAAGGACATCGAGACCGATCCGGCTTCCTGCACCTTTGACGCCAAGCTCACCAAGGTGATCGGCAACCAGGTCAAGGTCGTCGGCTGGTACGACAACGAGTGGGGCTACTCCAACCGCTTGGTCGATCTGACCGAGTTGGTGGCTGAGAAGCTCTGACAGGCGCGACTTTCGCAGGCCGGTACGCGCTCGCGGGTACCGGCCTCCGCGTTTCCTTCGTAGTGAGAATTTGAGAGGTAGATATGAGGTCATTGCAAGATTTGGGATCGCTCGCTGGCAAGCGGGTGCTGATCCGGTGTGATTTCAACGTTCCGCTGGACGGTGATGTGATCACCGACGATGGCCGCATTCGCGCCGCCCTGCCCACGCTGGACCAGCTTCGCGCGAACGGGGCCAAGATCATCATCATGGCGCATCTGGGACGTCCGAAGGGCGAGGTGAATCCCAAGTTTTCCCTGGCGCCGGTGGCGACGCGCTTGGGTGAATTCCTCGGCACCACCGTCCACCTAGCTGCTGATGTGGTGGGGGACAGCGCCAAGGCCACAGTGGCGGCCCTCCCCGCTGGTGGGGTGGCCATGCTGGAGAACGTGCGTTTCGAGCCAGGCGAGGAGTCCAAAGACGACGCGGTGCGCCAGGCGTTGGCCGCCAAGTACGCCGAACTGGGCGATATTTTCGTGTCTGACGGTTTTGGCGTCGTGCATCGCAAACAAGCTTCGGTCTATGACGTCGCCAAGTTGCTGCCCAGTGGCGCGGGCTATCTGGTGGCCAAGGAAGTGAATGTGCTCCGTCGGCTCACTGAGATTCCAGACCGCCCTTACGTGGTGGTGCTCGGCGGGGCCAAAGTGTCTGACAAACTGGCCGTGATCGACAACCTGCTGAAGACCGCTGACACGCTGATCATCGGTGGGGGTATGGCTTACACCTTCCTCAAGTCGCAGGGCAAAGAGGTCGGCACGTCGTTGCTGGACGAGGAGAAGGTAAACGTGGTCGCGGGGTACTTGGAGCAGGCGAAGGCCGCTGGCAAGAAGATAATGCTCCCGGTTGACATCACCATCACCGCTGAATTTGGCCCGGACGGCCCGGCTAAAGTCGTCAGCGTCGATGAAATTCCAGCCGATTGGATGGGTCTGGACATCGGGCCGAAGACCGCCGCGCTGTATGCCGAAGAAATCAAGTCCGCCAAGACCGTTTTCTGGAATGGACCGATGGGCGTATTCGAGCTGGAATTGTTCGCCAAGGGCACCGCTGCCGTCGCCAAAGCCCTCACCGAGTCCGACGGCTTCACCGTGGTCGGCGGCGGAGATTCGGCGGCCGCAGTGCGCCAGCTCGGTTTCGCTGATGTGCAATTTGGCCACATTTCCACCGGGGGCGGTGCCTCGCTGGAGTACCTTGAGGGCAAAACATTGCCCGGACTAGCAGTTTTGGAGGACTGACATGGCACGCACCCCATTGATGGCGGGCAATTGGAAGATGAATTGCAACCACGTCGAGGCTGTCGGCCTGGTCGAGCAGTTGGCTTGGACGCTGAAGGATTTCAAATATGAGCCGGAGCGCTCCGAGGCGGCGGTGATCGTCCCCTTCACTGACATTCGCAGTGTGCAAACTGTCATTGAGGGCGACCGGCTTCCGCTGGCATTCGGCGCGCAGGACGTGTCTGTCTACGATTCCGGCGCGTACACCGGTGAAATCGCGGCGGGAATGCTCGCCAAGCTGAATTGCAAATACGTGGTGGTCGGCCACTCTGAGCGCCGCGAATATCACGGTGAGACCGATGAGTTGATCAACGCCAAGGCGAAGAAAGTGATCGCTGCCGGGATGACCCCGATCATCTGCGTCGGCGAAGTGCTTGAAGTGCGCAAGGCTGGGATTCACGTCTCGCATGTGCTCACCCAAACAAAAGGCGTGCTCGACGGGATTCCCGCCGAGCAGGTGGCCAAACTGGTCATCGCCTATGAGCCAGTTTGGGCCATCGGCACCGGCGAGGTCGCAACTCCGCAAGACGCCCAAGAGGTCTGCGGCGCGATTCGCGGCTACGTAGCCGAAGCCTTCGGTGAAGAAGCCGCCAAGGGTGTCCGTATCCAATACGGCGGTTCGGTAAAAGCGTCGAATGTCGTCGAGATCATGGCCGAGCCAGACGTTGACGGTGCCCTAGTGGGCGGCGCGAGCCTGAAAGCCGACGAGTTCGCCAAGATAGTGATGTTCTACACCGTCGCGTAGCCGATGCTTCCGGTGGTGGATGCCGCCAAGGGGTGTCCGTATCCAATACGGCGGTTCGGTGAAAGCGTCAAACGTGGTGGAGATCATGGCCGAGCCAGACGTAGACGGTGCCCTAGTGGGCGGTGCCAGCCTGAAAGCCGACGAGTTCGCCAAGATAGTGATGTTCTACACCGTCGCGTAGCCGATGCTTCCGGTGGTGGATGCCGCCAAGGGGTGTCCGTATCCAATACGGCGGT
>JAIRXX010000165.1 GCA_031268065.1 Propionibacteriaceae bacterium | reverse complement strand
CGCGCCGTCTCCCACTGGTGACCCGCATGTGGGCACCGCCTACATGTCGCTGTTCAATTTGGCCTACGCCCGCAAGACTGGCGGGCAGTTCGTTTTGCGGATCGAGGACACCGACCAGGCCCGCTACGTCGCTGACTCGGAGCAGCAGATTTTCCAGACGCTGCGTTGGCTGGGCTTGGGCTGGGATGAGGGGCCGGACGTTGGGGGTCCGTACGCGCCTTATCGGCAGTCGGAGCGCCTGGACAGCTACCGCCCGTTCGTTGACCGGCTGATTGCCGACGGGCACGCCTACCACTGCTGGTGTTCCGCCGAGCGGCTGGCCGAGATGCGGAAGGCCCAGGAGGCGTCCAAGCAGGCGAATACCGGCTATGACCGGCTCTGCTTGGGGAAGACCAGGGATGAGCGGGCTGAGTTGCCGGGGTTCAGTGAGACCCCGGTGGTTCGGATGCTGATTCCCGACGACGCGCCGGAGTCGTTCACCGATGTGGTCCGGGGCACGGTGCGGACACCTAGGCCCGATGACCAGGTGATTTTGAAGGCCGACGGTTTCCCGACCTATCACCTGGCCGTGGTGGTGGACGACCATCTGATGGGGATCACCCATGTGGTGCGCGGCGAGGAATGGATATCGTCCACGCCCAAGCACATCTTGCTCTACCACTGGCTTGGGCTCGAGCTTCCGGCGTTCGCGCACATGCCGCTGCTGCGCAACCAGGACAAGTCGAAGATTTCCAAGCGGAAGAATCCGGCCGCCCGGCTGATGTGGTTCCGCGAGCAGGGCTACCTCCCCGAGGCTTTGCTCAATTTCTTGCAGCTGATGGGCTACCCGCCCAGCGACGACGACCATGAAGTGGCCTCCTTCGCGGATTTCGTGGCCGATTTCGACTGGGCCAAGGTGAACACTGTCGGGCCGGTCTTCGATGTGAAGAAGCTCGACTGGCTGAACGGCCATTACATCCGTTCGCTGCCTGACCAGGAATTGGCCGCCCGCATCGAGGAGCACCTGCTCTTCACCCAGACCTGGACCGAAGTCCCCTCCCGCGACCGCGAGGTGCTGGGCCGGGCGGTGCCGATAATCAAGGAGCGGCTGACCACGCTGGGGGAGGCGCTGCCCAAGATCGGCTTCCTGCTCGCCGCCGACGACCAACTGCCGATAGCCGACGACGCCCGCGCCCAGTTGGGTGAAAACGCGCCGCAAGTGATCCAGGCGGCCATCGCCGCCTTGGCCGCGTTGGAGGTCTGGGACACCGACGCCATCCACCTTGCGATGAACTCCGCGCTGGTCGATGCCCTGTCGCTGAAGCCGAGGGTGGCCTTCGCCCCGCTGCGGGTGGCGATCACCGGCCAGCGGGTCTCCCCGCCGTTGTTCGAGTCAATGGAAATCCTGGGCAAGCAGTCCTGCCTGGCCCGGCTGCGTGCCTTCAGAGGCTGAACCACGGGTACGGTCCGCTGAGCTTCGGGGGGTGCCACCTGTCGCCGCGCAGAACAGGTCCTTCGCAAAGTGCGGAATAAATCCATCGCAAAATGCGGAATGAAAACGTCGCAAAATGCCGAATGCGAACTGCTAACTGGCTGGGTTCGGGTGTGGTTGGGCGGTAGCGCAGGCTGTGGCGTCACAGCTCGTCGGTGGCGTAGTTGTCGCACACGCGCGCGGTGTCGGGGGAAACGCTGAGGCCGTCGGGGAAGAAGCGGGCGACTTCAAGCAGCGCCGATTCCGGGGAATCCGAGGCGTGGACGGCGTTGCGCTGCACCGAGACCGCAAGGTCGCCCCGAATGGTTCCAGGCTGCGCCGTTCGGGAGTTGGTCTCACCGACCATCGTTCTGACCACCTGCACCGCGTCTACCCCGGCGATGGCGAGCGCGACGGTGAGGTCCGACTTCATGTATTCGGCCAGCCGGGGGAAGAACGGCCTGTCGGCCAGATGCGCGTAGTGCTCGCGGAGCAGTTCGTCGGTGAAGACGAAGCCTTTGATTGCCAACACGGCCAGGCCGCGCCGCTCGAAACGCCGGATCACCTCTCCGATGAGTCCTCTGGCAACTGCGTCAGGCTTGACAAGCACCAACGTGGTTTCTATAGACATGGCCCTCCCAATCATGGATGTAAGCTCTTGCGGGCCACAAGGCTACCACCCGCTCAGCCAGGCGATGCCGTTTCCCGAGTGCCAGGCGTCTGCCCCCGACGTTTGCCAAAGCAGCAGGCTCAAAGCTAACGCAAAGTCAGCGCCTGATTAATTGCGGGACGCCTTCCGCCGCTGCTATGGCCGCCGTCGCTAAGGTTTCAGCGAGTTTAGCTGTGGGCGCCGCTCCACGATGCATGTAAGCGCTTGCTAGCTGCGTATGAAAGCGCTTACTCTTGCTTCATGCAATGTGTGGGCCGAAAGCTGGTGGACCGGTGGTGAACGTGCCGGTGGCGGCGCGGGTCGCTGAGAGCACGGCGGTGCTCTTCGATTTGGACGGGGTGTTGGTGCCCACTGCGCGGTTGCACATGGCCGCATGGCAGCGGCTCTTTGATGAGTGTTTTGCCGAGCGCGGGTTGGAGCCTGCTTACGGCGACCGGGATTATTACGCCCTGGTCGATGGGCGACCGCGTTACGACGGGGTGGACGCGGTATTGCGCTCGCGCGGCTTGGAATTGCCCAGCGGCGCTGCCGGTGACGATAAACAGGCGGGGACTGTCTGCGGCTTGGGC
>JAIRXX010000125.1 GCA_031268065.1 Propionibacteriaceae bacterium | reverse complement strand
CCTAGGCCCTGGAGACATCGTGCTCACCGGCGCGCCCATCACCGCCGAAAGCTTCACCTCCGGCCAACGCGCCCGAGAAGAAATCGAACGCATCGGCTCCCTGGAGAACCCCAGCGACTAGCGGATCGGAGTCCGTTTGGCCTCTTGGCAGAGCTGGGCTGTGGGCGGCTCCCTACTGATAACTGGACCTCCCTCATCATCGTCGGACTACTCGGGCTTGGCCCTCGACCGGTTGTCGTTGCTCCTGGAGAAGCGACTGACCCGCTGGCAAGCCAAACAGAGAAGCGCCATAAACCACCGGGGCAAAGCCGTCACTATTCAACTGGCCGTGCTCGTCGTGCTCCTTGGCGGCTGGGAGTCATTGGTTCAGCTCAAAGTCATCAGTCCGTTCGCGCTTGCCGCGCCTTCGACCATCGGCGGGCAGGTCTGGAAGTGGACAATCGATGGTGAGCTGTGGAACTCGATCCAGGTGACTTTGACCACAGTGGCAGTCGGGTATACCGCCGACACGCTTATGGGCAAGATGTCGTCCTTTGTCGATACTTTCGAGTGCCCGAGTCTGAGTCGCCCTGGCCAACGACCGCCGCGTCTGGGGCACAGGCTGGCCACATCCCGCCCTGCCGCCGGTCGGGTTCTGGGCTATCCATCCACTTACCCGCGCCGACGAGTGCCCACAAAACACCTCTTGAGGCCCCACGACGAACCTCGAACCTGCCCAGCCGTCATGGATCGTGGACGCGGTCTTTTATCAGATATTCGTTGAGCGTTTCTCGCCAACGGACGCCCCGAGATCGATCCGGAGGACGTCGTGGGCTGTGCCCCCACCAGGGGGGAACTTCTTTCGGCGGCTACCTGCGCGGCATCACCGGAGGTTTGGACCACCTGGAACGCCTGGGGTGTCATTGGCGGCGGAAACTCGCCACCCCCACCAATGACAACCCCTCGAATGACGCTGAGCCATCACGAAACAGTGTCGGGGACGGCAGTAGGTGTGCTCATCGGTCGTGCTTGAGCAGATACCGGTTGGACACCACCTTGAACGACGCTTCAGCGATGGTCTCATCTGGCAGTTTTACGCTCACATCGCGGGCAGAGCGCCAGACAATGCCCTCGACAGGGGCTTGCGGGTTGATGAGCGACTTCTGCGCGTCGGCCTGGGCGAGGGCGTCCTCCACACTCGCCGGGGGCGCCAACCCGTCGATCACCGGGACGCTCAGCTCCAGCGCGAATGGCGGCCAGTGCCGGCGGGGGATCCGGCGCCCGTCCACGGCGACGTTGAACACCGCGAAATGGAGGCCCTTGACCTTGAGCGGGTTGCCCTGGATTTTCTCGCCGTAGGTCTCCCCCTGCACGGCGACCGCTTGCAGCCCACACCCCTTCGCCCATTCGCGCAGCCTCTCCTCAATGCCGTACTTGGCGGCGATCTGCCACAGGGCATTGTCCGGGTTGGGCAGGATCGCCCAGTTGTGCCCCGCCACCGCGAATTGGCCGCCGTCCAGGGCGAAGGTCGTCGATGTGCCGTCAACCTTCTCCGTGGCCACCCAGTCGCCATCCATCACGGAGAGGATTTGGGCGAGGTTCTGCACCCTCTCCTCGTCGGTCTTCTGGACGCGGCTCGGGAACGGCGCGAGTTCTCCCGCCATCGACACCGACATGGGCGGCTCCCAGACCACGATGCCGAGGGCATCGGTGAGGTCAGCCCCAACACTGATTGAGCCCAAGTCCGGCAGCTCCGGGAATCCGTCCACGCTGAAGGCGGACAACGGATAGGCGATGCCCTGCGAGTAGACGCCCCGAAGCCGGGCGGTCTTCAGCACATGCCCCCTGCGCCCGCTGGCGTCGGTGCGCTCCCCCCGCGCCGCGAGCGCCGCGAACGGCTGTCTCGAGGTGTCCAGCAGGGAGTCAATCTCAAGGTAGACGCAGCGATCCCCAACCGCGAACTCCCCCTTCCCCACGACCACACCCCAGCCACGCACCCGCGCCAGTTCGATGCGATCAGCCCCCTCAATAGGAGAGAGAGCGGTGATGGTCTCCACCGTAGCCAGCGACCGCCGCTGCCCGGAGGCGATCCTGGGCCAAGACTCGGCCAAGGTGGCGACCGCCTGGAATGGGATGTCTGATCCAGGAACGCCCAGCCAGCAGATCATTGGGTGTTCCGCGCCAAGACAGACAAAATCTTCCGAGTCTGACTTCGGCCCGCTCTCTGCTGGCCCGAGTTCTATACCAGCCACGTCAAAGCTGGCCTCCCAGGTCATGTCGAGCATGGCGTCCGGATTGGCGGCCAACACTTCGCCCAGCCTGCGCCAGTACGAAATCCGCAATCGCGGGATCATCACGTTGGAAACGCACCAATTGCCGTTGGCGTTGCCCTCGCGCATCAATTTGGCCAACACCTCGGTCATGGCGTGCTCACCGCTTGCCCGGATGAGCGCTTCTGGGATCTCCGTGGCCCAGAGCCAAACCGGCTTGCCGTTGCGCATCAGCAGCGGGAGCCTGGCCACTCGCAGCCCGAGCAGCGTGGCCACCTCACCACCAGCCAACTCAACGCCTGCGCGACCAGAACCGTCGTACGCCGTGAACGCACCATGCGAGGCCCGACCCGGCGAGGCGCCCCACCGGAGCGGCTCTATCTTGAAACCGAATACGAAGGTCGCCCCGCCATCGGCCTCGTCCCTCACCTCAACCTCGAGCATGTCGAGGAATTCCCCGGGTATGCCACCCGCTGTCTGTCTCGGCAGCGTCAATGGGGTGTTGATGGCCGCATAGATACCAGCGGCGCAATTCAGCGAGGCAGCGTCAAAAGCGGCAACACCAGCTGCAAATTTGATCCTGGGGTCGCAAACCCCCTGGTCAGCGAAAGTGACTGTCATAGTCATCCCTTCCTGGTAGTTCATCAGGAGACAAACACTACGAACCAGCACAGACATTTTTGCCGACCCAGAAAGCCGATCCCTCACCCCGCTAGGCAATTCAGCCCTGAGCGAACTTTGGCGCGCACAGTCTCCGGGTCTCATCCGGCCGTGGGCTATGGAAGGCCAGCCTTGTCGACTTCGGCCTGCAGCCGGGCCAGCCTGCGATTCTCCTCGCGCAGCGCGG
>JAIRXX010000108.1 GCA_031268065.1 Propionibacteriaceae bacterium | reverse complement strand
CGTGATCTTCTTCAGCGCCGGGATCAGGTTCAGCGAGTCGGCGATGGCCTGCTGGCCAGCGTCAGAGGTGCCCAGCCAGAGCGCGAAAGTCGTCGCCGGGCCTTTGTTCTGCGAATTGGCGCTGACGGCCTGGCCGTAATCGACGTCTCCGAAGAGGCTGCCGGTGTTGCCGGTCCCGGCGATGTCCGGGAAGTAGATCGGCATCATTGTGAACGGCTCGGCGGTGGAGCCGGCGCCCTCGATGGCCGCCTTCATGACCTCGGGATTCAGGAATTGCAGGTACCAGGTGCCCATCATCACCATCGCGTACTTGCCGGACATGAAGCCGTTGTGGCCATCGGGGTATTGCATCTGCCCCAACGCGCCCTCTTGCATGATGCCCTCATCGAAGAGTTTCTTCCACAATTCCAACGACTTCACCATCGTCGGATCGGTCCAGTCCAACTCGCCCTTGGTGGCTTTGACGAAATTGCCTGGGGCTACGTTGTCGGCGATGGCATGCACCGTGTCGATGTTGAACGCGCCCTGTCCGGCGCCCTGGATGAAGCAGCCGACATCGTTCTTCTTGAAGGTGTCGCAGACGTTCTTCCACTCGTCCCAATTGGTCGGGGCTTTGAGGCTGTACTTGTCGAAGAGGTCTTGGTTGATGAAGAGCGTCCCAGAGAACACCGCGCCAGCTGCGAGGGCCTTCAATTCGCCGTCGATGGTGAGCGCGTCAACGCCGGTCGGGGAGAGCTGGTCCCTCCAACTCGCGCCGAGCGACTGCTCGACTGCGGCGGTCAAGTCGATGGCGCTCGGGCCGAATACGGCAGCCCCGCCATTGGCCGAGCCAGCCGACAGCTGGTAGACGTCTAGGCCTTCGTTGTTGGCCAACGCCGGACGGACGGCGGCGTCGTAATCTTCAATGGAAGTCTGCTTCCAAGTGACCTTGATGTCGGGGTATTCCTTGTTGAACGCCTCAATGTAGCTTTCGTTGACCGGGGAACCAGGGGTAAAACCCCACCATACGATCTCGCCCGAGGTCGCGTTTTCTGTCGTGGCCGGGTCGGCCGAACTGGGAGTTTCACTGGTGTCCGCACAGGCCGCGAGGCCGGACAAGGCGATCGCCGCCGCTGACAGCAGCGCGATCATTTTGATCGGTTTGGTAACCATCCCGCTTTACCTTTCTGTTGAATTGTCGAGCTGAGTGGGTTGTCCAGGCATGGTCCATGAGCTATGGGGATCGAGTGATCTGCTTGTCACGGGCACCATCCTCTTTGATCGGCAGCCTGGAAAGTTTCTTTTGATATTCCTACGTATGATGATACTATACTTGCCTGAAACACTTCGGCAATGGGCTAGCTAGTAACAGAATCATAACGAAATCCTGCGTCATGAGTGCTAGCAAGTGTGGAAGATTGTAGTTATGCTTTCTTTAAATGTTTCCAACATGCTAACACACGCAACGCAGCGCGGCGAGGTATGCTGGCCGGACCATCAAAGGAGCTATGGGATGACTGATCCGATCCGTTTTGCCGCCGTTGGCACCGGCTGGCGTACAGAATTTTTCCTACGCCTTGCCCAAGCCCTGCCCGACCAGCTTCGAGCGGTCGTGGTCATCGGGCGCACGGCATCGTCCACACAGCGGTTGGCCGACAAATATGGCGTTGCCACCAGCCTCGACGTGGCCGAGTTGGCCGATCACTTGGTCGAATTCGTTGCCGCTTCGGTGCCCTGGGCGGCAACGCCGGGATTGACCGCCGAGCTGGTCGAAGCCGGGCACTATGTCTACTGCGAGACGCCGCCTGCCCCCGATCTGGACGGCTTGCGGGCCATCTGGGCAAAGGTCGGTTCGCGGGCTGGGCAGGTACAGGTCGGCGAGCAGTATTACCGGATGCCCGGCCATGCCGCCCGGCTGCAAGTGGTGCGCGACCAGGTGATCGGGCGGCCAAATTCGGTCGAAATCGCTTCCACCCACATGTACCACGCGGTGGCGCTGATCCGGGACTTCCTGGCGGTGGGAATGCGGCCAGCGGTGGCGAATGCGCATAGATTCACCGCCGAATTGCTCGACCCGCTGACTTTCGCGGGTTGGGCGAAGGCTCCGACGCCGCAGCAGCGGACCACGACTATCGGCACCCTGGACTTCGGTGACGGGCGCTACGGGCTGTACAACTTCGTTGACAACCAGTGGTGGAATCCGCTGCTGAGCCGGAGGATAGCGATCCGGGGCACGCACGGCGAGTTGGTAGACAACACCGTGCTCCGAATGGTGGACGGCGACCCGGTGACCTCGACCATCGAGTACCGCCGCGTCGGCGTAGACATGAGTTTGGAGGGCAACGAAGTCATCCACGCCAGCTTCGATGGAAAAGTGGTCTACCGCAACCCCTTCCAAGGCTCTGGCCTGTCCGAGGATGACATCGCGGTGGCTGACCATCTGGTGGCGATGGGCCGCTACGTTCGCGGTGAAGCGCCGCCGCCCTATCCGCTGGCCGACGGTTGCCAAGACCACGCCCTGGCCCTGGCCATAGAAGAATCCGCCACCACCGGGCAGCCAGTGCGCGTCCAAGGCGAACCCTGGGCGTAACCCTCAGACCACCAGCCCACGGCTGGCAGCCAGGGCCAGACCCAGCCTGATGTCGCAGCGTGGGAAGAGCATCGCCTGATAGGCATGGTAGAGGTCGGGTTTGGCCGCCCAGGTTTGGAACGACGGGCGTCCTTCGGCGTCGAGTTCGTGCCACCAGCTGCCTCCGTCCAGGTCCATCACAAAGTTGCGGATGTAGGACCAGAATTCCCGGTACCAATCTTCGTACTGGGCCTTTTCGGTGGTCCGCGCCAGATACACCGCAGCGCCAACGGCCTCAGCCACGGCCCAGTGCATACGGCTTTCGTTCACTACCTTTCCGGTGAAGTCAGTCGTGTAGGGCAGTCCGGGCCGCTTGGCCTCCCAGCCGTCGCTGACGGCGGTGTTGAACAGCGCCTCGGCGGCTTCCAACGCCCAATCTAGGGTGGAATCGGCGGCGGCAAGCTGCAATAAGAGCCTCGCCCATTCCAAAGCGTGCCCAGGGGTCGCGCCATAGGGGCGGAATTGGTCACCGGGATTGTCGGCGTTGTAATCGGGGAGGGGCCGCCAGTCCGCGTCGAAATGCTCCACCACCCGCCAGCCCGCACTGCGGGCGTTGCGCCAAATCAGCTTGGTGGCGATGGAACGGGCGCGGCCGAGCGGAACCGGGTCGCCAGTGGCGTCGAAAGCCGCCAAATAGGCCTCGGTGAGGTGCATATTCGCGTTCTGCCCGCGATATCCAGGCTCGGCGATCTGCCAGTCAGCCGTCATGGAATCGACGCTGGCCCCCTCGCCCGCCTGCCAGAAGTGGTCATCCAGCGCTGAATTCGCGGCGTCGAACAGTTCGCTAGCCAGCGGCAAGCCAGCGATCAGCGCCGACGACCCGGCCAAGAGCGCAAATGCGTTGCCGTAGGCGGGCTTGGTCTCGTCGAGCACCCGGCCATCGGGGGCAAGCTGGCTGCGAAACCCGCCTTGGCTGGGGTCAAGGAAGAAACGCAGCAAGGCTTCGATGCCGCGCGCCGCCACCTGGTCGGCGCCGGGCAACCCGAGCATGTGCTCAATGGCGAAACAATGCACCATCCGCGCGTGCAGATATAACTCCCGGTTGCCATCCGGATCGCCGTGGCCGTCCAACCCTATCGGGGCGAACCCGACCCCCTGGTCCGGGCGCAGCGCCTCGCGGTGGTGGAGCGAAACCAGCCTGCGCTGTTCGCCGCGCAACCAGTCGAGATGTCCAGGTACTTGCAACCAATTCAGAGTCATCAGCTCACCTTTCGCGTCCATGCCTTGGCCGATAGCATCCCCGCTGCCACCGCGACAGTGAACGCCACAGCGCAATTTTGGACGGTGAACGGTTTGACTGCCCACAGCACCGCCCGTAAATCACCGCCAGGGGAACTTGCGGCCAAGTTTACGACATGTCGGCTGGCTATAGCTGTCGCGCGTCCATCGGCCGCGCCTGATGCGCAGGTGAGGCCGATGATGGCCTGCGACGCTGCCCGCAACCACGGTGGGAGTCGCCCAAAAAGTTTTACCCGATCATCCCCGCCGCGATTTCCGGGGCCTGGAGGCACCGGCGAAACTGTCTTGCCTGCTCCGCGAAAACTTGTCTTTGCCCCAAGCTTTTGCGGGGCGGCGATGGTGCGACTCGCCTGAATCGCGTGTCCGGTTGCGTCCGTTTTTCTCCCGCTGATGCGGCTTGTGCTGGGCGGCGTACAGCAATTCGCGGTCTAGAACTTCGTCTGCTTCCGAATCCAGGATGTCGCCACGGTCTCCGCTGGCTATCGCCGCCAGCGAGACGGCCAACTCAACCGGGTCGATGCCCCCGGCGATGGCTGCGGCGACTTCTTGGCGGGCCAGCGAGAGCCGACCAGCTTCGAGCCGGGCGGGAACGGCCTCCAGCACGGCGGCGAGCTTGCGCTGAATAGCCTGAGCGGCAGTCGGGATTGGACTCTCGGCTATCTCCAGCCTGATGGTCTTCTCGATCTGGCGCAGGCGTCCGCGCTCCCCCGGATTGATGAATGAGAATGCGGCGCCGCTGCGTCCCGCCCTGCCGGTCCTGCCGATGCGGTGGACATAAGACTCGGCTTCATGGGGCAGGTCGAAGTTGACCACTAGGCCCACCCGGTCAATGTCCAGGCCGCGGGCGGCAACGTCGGTCGCCACCAAGACATCCAACTGCCCGTGGCGCAGCCCCTCAACGATCCGTTCGCGTTCACGTTGGGCGACGTCGCCGGAGATTGCGGCGGCGTTGAAACCCCGTTCGAGCAGAGCTTGACAGACATCGTCAACGGCGGAACGGGTGCGGACGAAAACGATGGTCGCCTCAGCCCGCATCGCCGCCAGCAGGCGGGCCAACGCGCCAATCTTGTGCCGGTAGGGGACGACGGCGTAGTGCTGGCTGACGCCGACAACGGTCGATGCTTGCCGAGTCACCGAGATTTCCACCGGGTGACGCAGGTGGCGCCGGGCCGTATTTCGGATGGCGGTGGGCATGGTGGCGGAAAAAAGCGCCGTCTGCCGCTCCGCTGGAGCCTGGGACAAGATTGTGTCCACTTCTTCGGCGAAACCCATCCGCAGCATTTCGTCACCCTCGTCGAGAACGAGGAAACGGAGCTGGTCGAGGCTGAGGTTGCCGCGTTCCAGATGGTCGATGACGCGCCCCGGCGTACCCACCACGACTTGGGCGCCAGCGGCCAGCATCCGCTTCTGCGGAACGAAGGGGGCACCCCCATAAATGGCGGCGACTTTCATGCCTTTGGGCATGGTGGTGGCGAAACTTTCAATCGCGGAAGCCACCTGGAGGGCCAACTCCCTGGTCGGGGCGAGCACCAAGCCCTGGGTGGCGGGCATCTTCGCGTCGATGGCGGCCAGCATCGGCAGCCCGAAAGCAGCGGTCTTACCCGTGCCGGTCTGGGCAACGCCAACGAGGTCGGAACCCTCTAAGAGCGCCGGGATCGCCGCAGCTTGGATATCGGTCGGGGTGTCAAACCCGAGGTCGGTGGCAGCGGCTAACAAGTGGGATGGCAGCCCGAGGTCGGTGAATTGGGCAGTGTCGGACAGGGCGCTGTCGATGGACATGGTGTGTACCTTCTAGGTTCGAGGAGCGCGATCAACCGCCGGGTGGCATCAGATCAGAAACCCCGCATCTCGTGACCCGCGCAAACCGCGCCGACACAAACCACAGGCCGTAAAAACTCCGTAACTGCATCAGTCTACCCGATGCTTGGGCGAAGTGTACAAACGCCCGATCCCCGCAGGAGCCTAGCTAGACCTTGGCCACGCCGAAAGACAGGCCCAGTTCGGAATCGGAGAAGCCAGCCGCAGCGGCATCCTCGTCCAATTCGAGCGCCAGCACTTCGCTGGCGATCAGTTCCCGGTGCGCCGCGATGGCAGCCTTGGTCTTGGCGTTGGCGGCGCTCCAAGTAAGGACGATCCGGTCGGAGACGTCGAAGGCCGAAGCTTTCCGCGCCTCTTGCACCAATCGGATGACCTCACGGGCGATCCCGGCCAATTCCAACTCTGGGGTGATTTCCAAATCCAGAGCCACCGTCTCGCCCTGTTCGTTGACCACCGACCATCCAGCACGGGGCCGCTCGGTCAGGATCACGTCTTCGCCGCTGACCATCACCTCGCCCAGCCCCGGCACCGTGATCGCCGCCTGGCCAGCCTGTGCCAACGCCGCTGCCAACGCGGCGGCATCGCTGTCGGCGATGGCTTGCGCCACTTGCGGAGTCTGCTTGCCGAAACGCTTTCCAAGGGCGCGGAAATTGCCTTTGCCGAAGTAATC
>JAIRXX010000058.1 GCA_031268065.1 Propionibacteriaceae bacterium | reverse complement strand
CGCTACCGCCTACTGGTCGTATTGGTGGGCCAAGGCGGGCGGCTCCTGGGTCTACAGCACCAGAGGGGTAAAGGCGCACCGGGTGGTCTTCGGCGGCTACGAGGGTTGGTCGTTTTCCAATAACGCCAACGGCGGGGTTGGCGGTGTCAATCCGAAGCCAGGGGTGAAACCGGCGGCGTATAAGACGCCCGCCACCGTCAAGCCCAAGGCAACTGCCAAGCCCAAAGCCACGGCCACGGCCAAACCAAAGGCAACGGCTACGGCCAAACCCAAAGCCACAGCCACAGCCAAACCCAAAGCGACCGCCACCGTGACGCCCAAACCCACCGTGACGCCGAGCGCAATCCCGTCGCCCGCAGTGTCCACTCCTGCGGCAACCCCGTCGCCGCTGGCCACCCCGATGCCATTTGGGGAAACCGATGGCTTCGAGGCCGCTTCGCACAGCGAAGGATTGGATGCCCCAGCGGCAGGCGGGCCGGGGCCAGGCTTGATAGCGGCCATCGCGCTCGTGGTGGCGGCTGGGGGCGCGGCTGGTGTGATTGCGATCCGGAAACGTCGCCCTTGAGCAGGCTGGCAGAAGGCGTCCGGCCAGCTCCCAAACCGCAAAGGCTCCGGGTGGTCCCGGTTGGCCCGAAATCCGCGCTGGTGTTGGCGCTGGCGTCGTTGGCCGGTTTGGCGATGTTTGCCTGGCCGCTGCTCATCCCCGCCGGTCCGGAGGCGGTCCAGCACGACATCGACTCTGGCTACATCTTCGTGGCGATTCTGCCGGTCCTGGTGCTGCTGGTGTTGGTGCAGCTCACCGAGGGTGGCATGGACGCCAAAGCCCTGGCGCTGCTGGGCGTGCTCTCGGCGGTGAACGCCGCCGTACGGCCACTGGGGGCGGGCACCAACGGCATCGAGACGGTGTTCTTCCTGCTCATCGCCGCTGGCCGGGTGCTGGGGCCGGGTTTCGGCTTCACGCTGGGGTGTACCTCGCTCTTCGCGTCCGCCCTGCTCACTTCGGGGGTGGGGCCGTGGCTGGCTTTTCAGATGTTGGCCAGCGCCTGGGTGGGCATGGGGGCCGGGCTATTGCCGGATCGGTTATTCGGCAAAGCGCTGCGCGGCCGCGCGGAACTGGCAATGCTGGCGATTTACGCCGCCTGCTCCGCGTATCTCTTCGGATTGCTGATGAACCTGTGGTTCTGGCCATACCTGGCCAGCGGCGTCGCCGAAGACCCAGGGCTGGCCTACATTCCCGGTGCCCCGCTCCAAGACAACCTAGCCAGATTTCTCTGGTTCACCTTGATCTCGTCCACACTCGTTTGGGACACCGGGCGGGCGGTCACGAATGTCCTGCTGATGGCTGTGCTGGGCACCCCCGTCCTTGGCGCGCTGCGGCGGGTGGCCCGTAAAGCTAATTTTGCGCCGGAGGTCTGTTATCGCCCCATCCCAGCGGGCACCGGCAAATCGGCGGACCGGCTGTCCGACCCCGCTGCGGGAGGCTGAAGGTGAACGGGCGGCGGAAAGTGGCGCGGGCCGTCAGCTTGGTCTTTCGCCCCCGGCAACTCCATCCGGGGGCTTGGTGGCTCTGGGCCATCGGCATGGCTGTGGCCTGCGGCAATACCACCAACCCGGTGTTGCTTGGCCTGCTCGTCGCCCTGATCGCGCTGGTGGTGGCCGTGCGGCGTCCGGAAGCGCCGTGGGCGTTGTCCTTCAGCATGTATCTGTGGCTCGGGGCTTTCATCTTGTTGCTGCGCACGGGGATGCGCGTCGTCTTCTCCGGGGATGGGCCAACGGTGCTGTTCACCATCCCTTTCCCGGAACCCCCAGACTGGATCGCCGAGCAGGGTGGAAAGCTATTCGGGCCGGTGTCCGCCGAAGCGCTGCTCTCCGGGGTGTACGACGGGGCGAAGCTGGCGGCAATGGTCATCTGCGTGGGGGCGGCAAATTCGCTGGCGAACGCGAAACGCCTGCTCGCCGGGGTGCCTTCCGCGCTGTACGAGCTTGGCTCGGTGTTGGCGGTGGCGATGTCGGTCTTCCCGCAATTGGCCGAGTCGGTGCGCCGAGTCTCCCGCGCCAGGCTGCTCCGCGCTGATGAAAAGCGGCGGATGCACTGGCTGCGGCAGGTGCTGCTGCCGGTCTTCGTCGATGCGCTGGACCGCTGTGTCGCGCTCGCGGCGTCGATGGATTCGCGCGGCTATGGGCGGCCTGCCGGACGAAGCCGGGCGGCTCGTTGGCTTACTTCTGGATTGCTGCTGGGCGCATTGCTGCTGCTCTGCGTTGCCGCCTATGCCCTCTTTGACGCTTCGGCATTCGGCTCGATGGGCTTGCCGTTGTTGCTGGCGGCGGGATTGGCGGCGGGGCTGGCCGTCAAAATGGCCGGACGCCGCTCCCAGCACACCCGTTACCGGCCTGATGACTGGTATCTGCCGGAGACGCTGGTCGCCTGCTGTGGCGTGGTGGCTGCCGTTGGTTTCATCATCGTCGCCCGAACCGATCCAGACACCGCCTTCAGTTCGCTCTATCCGCTGGCTTGGCCGAGCGTGTCGGGAGCGGCGTTGGCATTTTGCCTGGTGGGCGCGCTGCCTGCGCTGCTGGCGCCAGCCCCGGCGCCGGTTGCCGCCCCCAGCGTATCCGGGCCGGGAGCGGCCAGCGCCGTTAGCCGCGATGCGTTGGGTTTGCGGGTTATGGAGGAAAAATGATCCGGTTTGAACATGTCAGCGTCAGCTACACCGACGCTGCCGAGCCTGCCATCAACGACGCCGATTTCCGCATTGGCGAGGGGGAATTCGCGTTGGTCGCCGGGAAGACGGGGACCGGCAAGTCGACCCTGTTGGGCGCGGTGAACGGGCATGTCCCGCAATTCACCGGTGGCACGCTCGCGGGCCGGGTGACGGTGGCCGGATTGGACACCCGCGATCATGCCCCGCGCGAGCTGGCGCATATCGTTGGCCGGGTGTCCCAGGATCCGCTGGCCGGATTCACCTGCGACACGGTGGAGCAAGAATTGGCCTACGGCATGGAGCAATTGGGTGTGGACCCGCGCCGAATGCGGACCAGAGTCGAGGAAACCTTGGATTTGCTGGGGGTGGCCGAGCTTCGCGCCCGCTCGCTGCTCTCCCTCTCCGGCGGACAGCAGCAGCGGGTGGCGATAGGCGCGGCGATGGCGTCCGGGGCGCGGGTGTTGGTGCTGGACGAGCCGACCAGCGCTCTCGATCCGACGTCCGCCGAAGAAGTGCTGGCTGCCCTGCTCCGGCTGGTGCATGACCTCGGCGTCACCGTGCTCATCGCCGAGCACCGGTTGGAGCGGGTGGCAGAATACGCCGACCGGCTGCTCTATCTGCCCGGTGCCGGGCAGGTTCAAACCGGCGTTCCCGCGCAGCTGTTGGCCACCTCGGACATCGCGCCACCGGTGGTGCAATTGGGGCAGGCGCTGGGCTGGCAACCAATTCCAGTGTCGGTGCGCGACGCGCGGCTGCACGCCCCGGCGCTGAGGGAGCGGCTTTCCGGTGTCGATCCGGACGGCGTACCCCGCTTTCCCGGCGGCCATTTGGGCGGCTCGGGAAAACGTCCCGACCCCGCTGCGCTCCGATCCGGTGAGTGGTGGGAATCCCGAGAGCAGCGAACCAAGCTTTCGCAAAATACGACCAGCGCCAGCCGCGAAGAATCCATCCGCTCAGGCGTCCGGCTGCGGCGAAAGCCAGCCCAGGACGAGGTGGCAGAGGCGGGGCTTCGTGCGCGGGGGATCGAGGTGTCCTATGGCTTCGTCCGGGCGGTGGCCGGGGTGGACTTGGAGTTGCCCGCCAGCCAGGTGAGCGTGCTGCTGGGGCGCAATGGTTCTGGAAAGTCGTCGCTGCTCTGGGCGCTGACCGGCGCCGGACAGTTGGACGGCGGCAGCTTCAGCGTCGGTGGGCGCGAGCTGGCAGGTGCTGGCGTATCCGAGGTACGCCGCCATGTTCGGATGGTGCCGCAGACTGCCGCCGATCTGCTCTACCTGGATACGGTGGGTGCCGAGTGTGCCGCCGCTGACCGGAGTGTTGGAAAACCTGCCGGGGCGTGCCGGGCGCTGCTCGACTCGCTGTCGCCGGGCATTCCGGATAGCCGCAATCCGCGCGACCTGTCCGAGGGCCAGAAGCTCAGCTTGGTCCTGGCCATCCAACTCGGTGGCGACCCGGCTGTAGTGCTGTTGGACGAGCCGACCCGTGGCCTGGATTATGCCGCCAAAGATGCCTTGTGCGGCATAGTCCGCCAGCTGGCGGAGTCCGGGTGCGCGGTCTGTGTGGCCACCCACGACGTCGAATTTGCCGCCCAAGTCGCTGACCGGGCGATAGTCATGGCCACTGGAGAGGTGATCGCAGTCGGCGCCGCTGGCGAAGTGCTGGCACCCTCGGCAATCTTTTCGCCCCAAGTCGCCCGGGTGTTGTCCCCGCAACAATGGCTGACGGTCGCCCAGGTGCTGGCGGCGGTCGTGTGAGTGGTGGTCGTGGTCACTGGTTTCAGGTTGGCACCCTCGGCAACATTCCGCCCCAAGTCGCCCGGGTGTTGTCCCCGCAACAATGGCTGACCCTCGCCCAAGTGCTGGCGGCGGTCGTGTGAGTGGCGGGTGTTGTCCCCGCAACAGTGGCTGACCCTCGCCCAAGTGCTGGCGGCGGGAGGCCATCCGGTTGGCACTACTCTAATTGCTGGCCCGAAGGTATGCGGCGAGAGTGGTTTGCAAGCGTTCAGGCAGGTCAGAGGCTTTGGCCGCCGCAGTGGCGTTGATCGCTGTGGAGATCGCGTCGGGGAGGTCGTGGCGCAGTTCGCGGACCCGTTGGACCAGGCGTTCGGCGGGGATGCCCGCCCTTCTGGATAGCTTGGCCCAATGCTGGTCTCCCACTTGTCCGAAATTCCGTTCGCCAGCGATGGCCATCGCCAACTGAGCGAGTCCGGTGCCAGTGGCAGGCTGATAGGGGAGCGAACTGGCCAGGTCATAGAGCGGGGCAAGAGTGACCCGACCGTCGAGCAGCAGGGAGAAATTTTTAGCGTGGGCGTCACTGCCGCCGATTAGATAGTTATAGGCGAGCGCTTCGGCGAACCTCCACACGTCGTCGGCTGTGCCGTAAGCGTTGAGCAGGTCGCAGAGTTTGGCCGCACCTGGGCCGCCGGACTGCTCATACTTCTTAGCTGGAGGGATCGACAGGGCCTGGCAGAGGTCTTCCTGATGGATGCGCCTGCCGGGTTTGCGGTCGAAACGGCTGATGATGAGCGCCGGTTCGCCTTCGATCAACTCGTAGCTGGTCTCTGCGGCGGGTACGCCGAGCAGTCTTGCCGCAGACATGCACAGGTGTTCGTTGAGTGCCTGGCCCCGGAATCCACGCACTCCCAGTTTGATGATGTGAGTGGTCGGCCTTGCCCCAGTAGCTGTGTGCCAGCCGTCGTCCCAGGCAAGGGCGAATTTGGATTGCGCCCCGCCGAGGCTCCATTGTTCCCGCTCGGCTGCCCAGGTGTCCGGCTCGTCACGCAGTTCCCGGAGGCGGGCAGCCAACTGGGTGTTGCTGACGGGGATGAGTTCGCCCTTCCAGGCGAGGGTGTCCGCCAGATCATCGGGCGGGCAGAATTGGACCGCGCCGGGGCAATCCCTGCCCATGTGGACCAGCAGTGCGAACGGATTCCGAGCGGATACGCCGAATCTGGCCGCCCATCGCTCACGGACTTGCGCGTTGTCTGGCAGCAGGCCGTCGATCCAGGGAAGGACAACCCGCTGTCGGAAGGTTTGCGGAGAGGGCGCCATCGACACCGACAAGCCCGCCGAATCAGCACCGGCTCCGTTCAGGAAGCCAGGGTCATAGTGGAAACGTACTTGCCCATCCTGTTCCATCCATCCGGCCAGCCGCCCAGACAGGATGACTGCGAGCGTTGTCACCAGGCTTCCCTGTTGCTCAAGATGACTTCGACTCCCAGGGCCTTGCTGATCGCCAGGATTTTGTAGAACTCGGTGCGGATGCCGCTGCCATTCTCAACCCGGGACAGAAGTTGCCTGGAAACTCGGGCTTTCTCGGCTACCTCATGCTGGGTCATCCCCAACTCGCGGCGACGTTCGGCCAGCCAGACCCCAACATCTCTTGGGCCACGTACAACAAGCATGATGGAATAATACCGCAACATTTGTAAATGGAACGATATTGTGACTGCAACTTGCTGTCATACCGCTCGGCAAACTGATCCTCGGCCAGGACTGCGCCGCCAAGGATGGGGGCGGTTATTACGGGGAGGGCGCGTTCCAGGGTTAAGAGGTCGCGCCAATAGGTGGCCTGACTCCCGACGGGATGACGGCGCGCTGGCAGCGTCGTCGTCGCTCAACGTAGGTTCCGCTACGCCTCGCTCCTCCTCCTCCCCATCACACCGTCCTCCCGCCGCTCGCTTAACCACCCACCTATTGGCGCGATCTCTAATGGGCGGAAAGCTGCTGGCGGCGGTTTGCCGCTCACGGCACTTGGATCGCCGCCCGTTGGACCGCTAGCCCGGCTGAGAAGCGGTCGGTGAAGGCGTCGAAACCGGCGACGTCTTGCGGGTCGGGGGAGATGGTCTCCAATACGGCGTTGGCGAAGACTTCCTCGGCCAGGTATTCGCGCAGCGGGCGGGAGCCGCCGTTCACCAGGTACGACGCGAGCAGGGCTATGCCCCAAGCCCCGCCCTCACCGGCGATGTCACCCACCGCCACCGGGGCTTTGAGCGCCGCCGCCAGGAATCGCTGCGCCACCACCGGGGTTTTGAACACCCCGCCGTGGGCGAACATCGAGTCCAACTGAACGCCCTCCGGGGCGAGGATGTCCATGCCCAGCCGCAGGGTGGCGAATGCGGCGAATAGCTGGGCACGCATGAAATTGGCCAGGGTGAAGCGGCTGTCAGCGGAGCGCCAGAACATCGGGCGGCCTTCGGCCAGGCCGGTGATCGGCTCTCCGGCCAGATAGTTGTAGGCCAGCAGCCCGCCAGCGTCCGGCTCGCCCTCCAGCGCCTTGTTGAACAGGGTCTCGAAGACTTTGCCGGTGTCAGCCCCCACGCCGAGCGCTGCGGCGAATTCCGCGAAGGCCCCGCACCACTCGTTCAGCTCGCTGGCGCCGTTGTTGCAATGGGCCATCGCCACCAGCTCGCCGCTCGGCGTCGTCACCAGGTCGATTTCGGGGTAGACCCTGCTGAGTTCCCGCTCCAAGACGATCATGGCGAAGATGGAAGTGCCCGCTGAGACGTTGCCGGTGCGCGGGGCGACAGAATTGGTGGCCACCATGCCAGTCCCGGCATCGCCCTCGGGCGGGCAGAGCGGGACGCCGGGGAGCAACGTGCCGCTCGGATCGATCAGCCGCGCCCCTTCCTCGCTCAATTTGCCAGCGGCCTCACCGGCGACCAGCACCTTCGGCAGGATGTCGGCGGTGCGCCAGCCCAGGCCCCGCTCTGAGACCAGGGTGTCGAATTGGGCGACCATCTGCTGGTTGAAGCCGCCCAACTTGGTGTCGATGGGGAACATGCCGCTCGCATCTCCGACGCCAATCACTTTTTCCCCGGTCAGCTGCCAATGCACGTATCCGGCCAAGGTGGTGAGATAGGCCACCTGCCGGACGTGCGGTTCGCGGTCAGCCACCGCTTGGCCCAGGTGGGCGATGCTCCAGCGCAGCGGTATGTTGTGGCCGAACAACTCGGTGAGCCGCGCCGCGGCTTCGGCGGTGTTGGTGTTGCGCCAAGTGCGGAAAGCCACAAGCTGGCGGTCGTCGGCGTCGAAGACCAGATAGCCGTGCATCATCGCGGAGATGCCGATGGCGCCGACGCGGGCCAACCGCACCCCGTAGCGCTGCCACACGTCTGCGGCGAGCTTGGCGTAGCAGTCGCGCAGCCCCTCCCAGACCGCTTCC
Source organism: Propionibacteriaceae bacterium (assembly GCA_031268065.1). GTDB lineage: Bacteria > Actinomycetota > Actinomycetes > Propionibacteriales > Propionibacteriaceae > Propionicimonas. The sequence goes on along the minus strand of JAIRXX010000058.1, from coordinate 2,510 downwards.
AACTGGTAGGTCCACAACCTCTCGACGTATTGGTTCTCCCAGTCGTGGCTACCGGTGGCGATGGGCTTGTGATCCGGGCCGATCAGCGCAGCCTTGATCCTCGTCGATCCGAATTCGATCCCGAGAGCGGTGCGACCAGCCGTGATCGCCTCTTGCGCGGTTGTCAACGCGACCTCCTTGTGAACGCTCACACTAGTTTAGCGGTTTTCCCCCCAACGCCGATGCCTTGGCGGCTGGCCTGGAACGGCGCCGTCACATCCGTAAATGCAACGCTACCGTGACACGAGGTGGTGGTGAGGGCCTTCAGCGCGCCCGCAGGGTGGTATTGAATCCAGCTTCGGTATCGGCCAGCCATTCCAACACACTCATCCGAAGGATGCCGTCGTACGACTGTGGAGGCTCGCGATCCAGAGTCAACAGCAGTCGTGGCACGAAGTCGCGCACCGCCCTCAGTGGCGCAAGCTCGCGCTCCAGTGTGGTCGGGCTGCCAACTTGGCTTGCGACCTGAATGTAAGCCGGACCTGTCGCGGTCTCAGCCACAAAGTCGATCTCGGCAGTTTCCGCGCTGCCGACGTATACCTGCTCGCAGCGTCGGCGCAGTTCTAGATAGACGATATTCTCAAGCACATGCCCGGCGTCTACCGGCTTGGCCCCCAACAGTGTGCGGCGCATCCCGACATCCACCGCGTAGTACTTGGCGCCCGAGTTGAGCAGGCGCTTGCCCTTGATGTCCCAGCGTCGTGCCGGGTAGATCAAGTGCGCATCGTTGAGACCGTCAATGAACCCTTCGACGGTAGAACGGCTGATCTTCCTCCCCGCGCTCGTCATGGCGTTGGCGATTCGATTGACTGAGACGAGGCTCCCGATGCTGGAGTAAAGAAATTCGGTGACGTTGCGCAGCTGGCCGACGTTTGCCACTTTGCGGGCAACCGCGACATCGCGCAGCAGGATGGTGTTCAACACGCCTTCGAGGTACTGCCGAATCTCGCTATCGCTGTCCAACGACAACGTGAACGGGAGGCTGCCGCTGCGCGCGTAGTCGTCGTAAAGATCGCGCAAAGCTGGGGGGACGTCGGCGGGTGTGCGAGCGGCAACAAATTCAGCGAACGACACTGGCAATAGCGACAGCTCGACATAGCGCCCGGTGAGCAACGAGGCCAATTCGCCGGACAGCAGCGCTGAGCTAGACCCAGTCACGTACAAATCCACATTCGGCAAGATGAACAGCCCGTCTACCACTCGCTCGAAGCCGACCGCATTCTGCATCTCGTCAATGAACACGTAAGTGGTGCCCTCGGGAGCCAATTGGGAGCGGATATGCTCGTACAGCCGCAGGTGGTCAACGAGCAAATCGGAGACGGCAGGATTCTCAAGGTTGAGCGACACGATGTGGCTGTCTTCAACACCGGAGGCCCGAAGCTGCTGGCGGAACATGCGCAACAGCGTTGACTTGCCGCATCGCCGCACACCCGTCACCACTTTTATGACATCACGCTCGCGCCATCTGCCCAACCATGCCAATGGCTGTGGCCGATCAATCAACTTGGCCTGCATAAATGCAAGTGTAACTGCAATTTTGGCTATATTGGGGATAATTTGCAGTTCAAACCGCAACACTGAAGTAGTGCTGGGTTTCGCATGGAACGGCCACCGCTTAGTAGCTGTTGCGCCTGGCCAAGTGAAGCTGGCGCGTCCAGGTTCTGTCTCAATGATTAGGACATAAGGACATCGTTCAGGTAGTCTTTGTCTCAATGATTAGGACATAAGGACACGCAGTGGAGAAACTCTTTACCGCTCCCCAGCTGACCGCTCTCGACCAATCAGTCATGGGCGAGATTGACGCGATTCGCCAGGAGTTGTCCCAAGTGCTCAGAGTGCCTCGGCGTTGGCAGGGAACTTTGCGGAGGTCGGCGCAGGCGAAAGCCATTCGCGGGTCTAACAGCATCGAGGGCTACCGGGTCAGCGGCGAGGACGCCGCCGCAGCTGTGGACGATGAGCCAGCGCAAAACGCCGACCGAAGCATTTGGGCGGAGATCATGGGCTACCGCCGAGTGCTCACCTACGTGCTCAATGTTGCCACCAGCGCCGAGTTCGCCTTTGGCGAGGGCATCTTGAACTCGATGCACTTCATGCTGCTGGAGCACGATTTGGGCAAGAGTCCGGGACGTTACCGGAGCGGGCCGATCTACGTTTCCAGCGAACAGGGCACCGAGTACACCGCGCCGGAAGCCGCACTGGTGCCGGAGTTGGTGAGGGCGCTGGTGGAACAGGTGCGCAGCCAGGAAAGCCCGAGCATCATCAACGCCGCGCTGGCCCACCTTAATTTGGTGATGATCCATCCGTTCCGTGACGGGAATGGGCGCATGGGCCGGGTACTGCAAACCTTGGTCCTGGCTAGGGATCAGGTCTTAGAACCCGCATTCTCCAGCATCGAGGAATGGTTGGGAGCCAATACGGCGGACTATTACAGCGTTCTGGCTGCCACTGGTGCTGGGGCGTGGCATCCAGAA
>JAIRXX010000246.1 GCA_031268065.1 Propionibacteriaceae bacterium | reverse complement strand
GCGTCTATCGCGGCGGCCAAGTGCTGCTGCGCGGTGAGCCGGTGTCCATCCCGGATGTGGAAACTGCGATAAAGCTGGGTTTGGCCTATCTTCCCGAAGACCGCAAGACGCTGGGGCTGAACTTGCTTGACACCATTTCCAAGACCATAGTTTCGGCGAATCTGGGGGCTGTCATGCGCGGCGGCCTGCTGGACCCCGCCGAGGAACGCCGGGTGGCTGAGGAATACCGCGCCAAAGTCGGCATAAAGACCCCTTCGGTGGATGTGGCGGTGTCCACCCTCTCTGGCGGAAACCAGCAAAAGAGCGTGATCGCCAAATGGATGTTCGCCGAGCCGGACATTCTCATCCTCGACGAACCTACCCGGGGCATCGACGTCGGCGCGAAGTATGAGATTTACCAGCAGATGCAGAGCTTGGCCGGCGAGGGCAAGGCCATCATGATGATTTCCTCGGAATTGCCCGAACTGCTTGGCATCTGTGATCGGATATACGCGGTTTGCGAGGGCCGCATCACCGGCGTTGTCGATAGCCAAGACGCTGACCAAGAATCCCTCATGCGGTTGATGACCACCCTGTCGCAGCAGACAACTGCCCCCCCGACCGATTCGGAAGGAAATACCACTCCATGAAACTTGTAAAGCAGGTCCTTGGGAACGACCTCAGGCGTTACACGATGGTTTTCGTCCTAGTGCTGATCCTGATCACTTTCAACATCATTTCCGGCGGGCGGATGCTCACCAGCCAGAACATCTTGAACTTGCTGGTCGGCAACACCTACGTGTTGATTCTCGCGCTGGGGATGCTGATGGTGATCGTGGTCGGCCATATTGACCTCTCGGTGGGATCGGTGGCCGGTTTCGTCGGCATGTGCGTGGCGCTTTCCGCCCGCGATCTCGGCTTGCCCTGGGCGGTGGCTATTTTGGCAGGGCTGGCCATCGGGGCGTTGATCGGCACCTGGCAGGGGTTGTGGCTGTCCAAGATTGGCATTCCGGGCTTCATCACCACCCTCGCCGGTTGGATGATCTTCCGTGGCGCGGTGATTTGGATCAGCGGTTCAATCTCCATCCCGGTGCCGCCAGAATTGCGGGTGCTGGGATCGGGCTATCTGCCGGACTGGGGCCGGGAGCAGACTGGTTTGAATCTGCTCACCGTGTTGATCGGGGCTGTGGCCATCGCGGTGGTGGTGCTGCTGCAATTGCGTTCCCGCAAGCGCCTGGCCGAGGTCACCGGGGAATCGCAGCCGCTGTTGCCCGCCGTGCTCCAGCTTGTGCTGGTGGGTTTGCTGATCGGCTATCTCACCTGGCTGCTGGCCAGTGGCCGCGAGGGCACCTCGATTCCGATCCCAATCATCATTGTCGGGGCGCTGGTCATCTTCTATGCGATCCTGACCCAGCGGACCCCGTTCGGACGCCATGTCTACGCGGTCGGCGGCAACAAGGCGGCGGCGGCGCTGAGCGGCGTGAACGTTTCCCGGACCTACTTCTTGGTCATGCTCAACATGTCCATCCTCGCGGCGCTGGCGGGCATTCTCGCCGCCGGGCGTTCCACCGCCGCTGGACCCAACGACGGCAACATGTGGGAATTGGACGCGATCGCCTCGGTGTTCATCGGCGGGGCGGCGGTGACAGGCGGCATTGGCACAGTCGGCGCCACAGTGGTCGGCGCACTGGTGATGGCCTCGATCAACTCCGGGTTGATGCTGATGGGCGTGGCCCAGGACCGCACCCAGATCATCAAGGGCCTGGTGCTGCTGGCGGCAGTAGCCCTCGATGTTTACAACAAGCGTTCAGGACGCGACTCCATCACCGGAAGGCTCCTGGAAAGAAAAGACCAGCCAAAGGGGACTGGCACCGGCGCTGAGCCACTAACGGCTGCACCGGCAGAACCAAACAGAAATGGAGAGTCACAATGAAAACCAAGAAATATCTCCGGGTGGCAGCACTTGCCGCCGCGGGTTCCTTGATCCTTTTTGGCGGATGCGGCACTGGCGGTGAAACCTCCGGCAGCCCATCGGCTGACGTCGAACCGCCGGTCAGCGCCGGATTGGTGGCGCCGGGCGATCTGATCGCCGTATCGCTGCCGTGGGTAGGCACCCAGAACTGGGCTGAGGCCAACGAATTGTTCGCCAAGTCCATCGAGGCAGCCGGTTTCAAGGCCGCTGTGCAAGCGGCGGACAACAAGGTGCCGAATCAGCAGCAGCAGATTGACTCCTTCGTGGAGCAGGGCGCCAAGGTCATCATCGTCGGCGCGGTGGACGGCGAGCAGCTGGGCACTGTGTTGGAGAACGCCAAGGTGGCGGGCGCGGTGATCCTCGGCTATGACCGCGAGATCAAGAACACCCAAGCTGTAGACGGCGTGGTCCAGTACAACGCCTTCGGCACTGGCGAATTGCAGGCCGAGGCGCTGTTGGAGGGCTTGAAGGCCAATGTCAGCCCGGACGGCCCGTGGGTTGTCGAATTGTTCGCCGGTGGCCCGGCTGATCCGAACGCCAAGCTGTTCTTCGACGGCGCAATGTCTGTGCTGCAGCCGCTGATTGACGCCAAGACGATCACCATCACCTCCGGGCAGGTTGAATTCACCCAGGTGGCGACCGCTGATTGGGAAAACTCCAAGGCCCAGTCCCGGATGGATTCGCTGCTGGCCGGAAATTACTCTGCCGGCAAAGGCCCTGACGGCGTGCTCAGCCCGAATGACGGCATCGCCCGCGCAATCATCACCGCCTCCGAGAACGCCGGTATCAAGAATCTGCCCATCGTCGATGGTTTGGACGCCGAGGACGAGTCGGTCCAGTGGATTCGCGATGGGAAGCAGTACGCCACTGTCGCCAAGCCGACGCAGCCGATGATCGACAAGACCATTGAGATTACCCAGGCCCTGGAATTGAGCAAGGATCTGCCTGCCGGCACTTCGGTCCGCAGCAACGGCGTAAAGGATGTTCCGCTGTTCGAGCTGACTCCGGTGATCGTGACCAAGGCCAACGTGAACGAAATGTTCCCGGCATAGCAGTGGTTTAATCGGTTCTAGCCAATAGGCGAGTGCGGCCGGGAAGCAGTGGCTACCTGGCCGCACTCGTTTGTCTCCAGGTGCGAGAAGGCGGAAGGGCGCGGGCTAAGCCGCCCGGTGTGCGGACATGTCGCCCAAACGTCCATCGGCGGCGGATTGCCCTGCTACCTTAGCTACCGTGCAGACCCGGCAACCACACCTGACCAAGATGCTCGGCCCGGCTTTCGTGGCCGCCATCGCCTACGTCGATCCGGGCAATGTGGCGGCCAACCTCACCGCTGGGGCCACACATGGCTATCTGCTGGTCTGGGTGTTGCTCGTCGCCAACACTATGGCCGTGCTGGTGCAATATCTCTCCGCAAAGCTGGGGCTGGTCACCCGGAAGAGCCTTCCCGAATTGCTGGGCGAGCGGATGCGCAGACCCGCCCGGCTGGCCTTCTTGTTCCAAGCCGAATTGGTGGCCATCGCCACCGACCTCGCCGAAGTTGTCGGCGGCGCCATCGCGCTGAATATCCTCTTCGGCATCCAGCTGTTGCCAGGCGCGGTCATCGTCGGCGCGGTCTCGATGGCATTGCTCGCCGTGCAGAGCCGTGGCGGGCAGCGCACGTTTGAATTCGTGGTGATCGGGCTGCTGGTGATCATCACGGTCGGTTTCGTCGCCGGACTTTTCGTGGCTGACGTTTCCTGGCCGGATGCCGTCGCCGGTGCGGTTCCGCGTTTCACCGACAACCAATCGGTGCTGCTGGCCGCATCCATGCTGGGCGCAACGGTGATGCCGCACGCCATTTATGTCCATTCCCAACTCGCCCATGAGCACCAAGTCGATTTGGCAGGCGATCTGCGGCCAATGGTGCGGGCAACCCGTTGGGATGTGGTCGGTTCCATGCTGGTCGCGGGCACAGTCAACATTGCCATGCTGTTGCTCGCCGCCGCCACCTTGCAGGGAGTGGGCGACGCCGATTCGATTGAGGGCGCGTACCAGGCGATAGCCAGCGCTCTCGGCCCGGTGGTCGCCACCCTCTTCGCGGTCGGGCTGCTCGCCTCCGGCTTGGCCTCGACATCGGTGGGCAGCTACGCCGGGGTGGCGATCATCTCCGGCCTGCTCTCCAAGCGGGTGCCCATCCTGGCCATGCGCGCGATCACCCTGGTGCCCGCGCTGGCCATCCTGAGCATCGGCGTCGATCCGACCTGGGCATTGGTCGTCAGCCAGGTCTTCCTCAGCGTCGGCATCCCCTTCGCCCTCATCCCGCTGGTGCGGCTGAGCAACGACCGGCGGCTGATGGGCGCCTTCCGCAACGGCGCCCTGCTGCGAGTCGTCGCCTGGGGAGTGGTGGCCCTGATCGTGGCCCTGAACCTGGTGCTGATCTGGCTGACCCTATTCCCCTAGACCGTCGGCCCTTCCGGCCCCGGAGCAAAGTCTCGCAGTGAGCGGCGAAGGTAAAACTTTGTGGGCTGTTTAGAAATCCACATTAATCAGGTCGTCTTTCACCCAAGTCTTGAACTTCACCGTAGCTTTGGCGCCGGACGCGTTACAAGTGACCGTCAACGAGAAGGTTTGCTTTTTCTTCGCGGTGCCCGGAGTATCTGCCACGTCGAAATAGGCGCTGTACTTTCGGGAGGGGCCGTCTCCATAGGAATATTCGTAGATATACACATCAATGGGGAGCACGCTGCTCTTCCCGCCGTCAGTGGTCACCGTGAAGTCGTAGTGCGCGTTCGCCGGGTCCGCGAACCTCACTTTAAAGTCGATGTAGAACCCGTATTCATCGACGTCAAACGACGCCTTGTCGAAGACGATGGCACCGTTCGACTGCACGACCTTGACGATGTAGCTGCCAGAGACGGTGCTGCCATCTGTGGCTGAGGCCTTCAGCCTGAAGGTGTAGCCAGCGGTATTAGGCAGGGCGTGGTTCTTGATGCTCACCACTCCGCTCGAATTCACCGAGACATATTTCTTATAGGTTGAATTGAACGTCGCCGAGACCACGCTCGCGGGGTCGGCCTCGATTGACCAGGCGACTTTGGTGACGCTCGGGCTGCCGAAAGCGCTCCCCGTTTTCGCGGTGAACGCCCCAGTCTTGCCGAGCGCGATCGGCTTGGTCGGATTGTCCGGGGCCGGGTAGTCATTGCTGGCGACTTTCGGCGTGATCGTGATGCTGGACGCCGGGACCAGCACCCGCGCCTTGTAGCTTGCCTTCTTGCCGCTGTAGTCGGCGGCTGTGGCGGTGATGGTCGCCGTGCCCGGCTTGAGCGCGGTCACCTGGCCGATCGCGCTCACTGTGGCGACGGCGGTGTTGCTGGAGGAATACACAACGCCCGTTGTGGCGACGGAGCGAGTCGCCGCATGGGTCTGCGTGGATGGGTGGGCGCTGTAAGCCTCGCCTGGCGCGGTGAAGAAATCGATGGTCTTGTTGGCCACATTCGCCGGAAAGCCGATCACCGACGCGGCGCGGGTGATCGTCACCGTCAGCGTGGCGGAAAAACTAGGATTCTGCGCAGACTTGGCCCGGATGACCACATTCGTGTCGGTGGAGACGGCCTTTGCCGTCAGCTTGCCGGTCTTGGCGTTCAAACTCGCCAGGCTCGTCGCGTTCGCCGGGCTGACGAATTCCCAGGTGAGCGCCTTGCTGGTGGCCGTGGAAGGAGTGACGGTGGCCACCGGCGTCAGGCTGGCCTTCGGCGCCAGCTTGGGGGTGGCTGGCGCGGTCCCTGCTATCGCCGGTGCGGACACGCTGACGCCGGTCACCGGCTCCTTGACCGTCACGGTGACCGTGGCGCTCTTGCCGCTGCCGTCAATGGCGGCCGCCTTCACCTTCGCGGTCCCCGGCGCCAGTGCCGTTATCAGGCCAGCGGCTGAGACGGTGGCCACAGCGGTGTTGCTCGACGAGAAGCTCAAGTTCTGGCTCGCGGAGGACTTCGTGCGAGTGATGGCGAAGCCCGGACCCTTCAGGTCGAAGGTCTGGTTGGCGCCGGTGGTGAAGAGGGTGACCTTGGTGGCGGGCAGAGTGATCTTGCTGATCATCCCGCTGTACATCTTCACGCCTAGCGTTACGAATTTGTTCCCGACCTGGGTGGTTGCTCTGACATTGACTGTCACGTTGTAGCACATTTCCTGGGTGGATGCGGTGAATTTGCCGGAGGACGGGTTGATAACCCCACAGGGCTGGCCGGAGACCACAGCCCAGGTCACTTTCTTATTGGGAATATTCGCTGGGGTCGTGGTCGCCTTGAGCGTCACCGACTTGCCGAGGGCCAACTCGGTCTGCGGGTTGGTGATTGCGACGGCGGTGGGGGTGTTGGTGAGAGCGATGGTGAAGTTTTGCGCCTGGCCATACTTGTCCGCCGCTGTGGCACGCACCTCGATCGTGGTCCGCGAGGTGGCGGTCTGCTTCGGGATGGTCAGCTTGCCAGCCGAGGTGATTTTGAAGCCGGGATACTTGCTGGACGACAGCGAGCCGTCGTTCCAGCTCCAGGTCACCTTCTTGTTGCTGGCGTTGGCGGGGGTCGTGGCCGCCTTCAAGGTGATCGACGTGCCGTAGGCCGAAGAGTCCTCACCTGTCAGCGCGATCCCGGTCACCTGTTGCTGCGTCGTGTGGCTGAACGACGC
>JAIRXX010000363.1 GCA_031268065.1 Propionibacteriaceae bacterium | reverse complement strand
AGGGTGTAGCCGCGCGGGGTTATTTTGAATCCGGCTTCGGATAGGGCGGTGGCTAGCGGGTGGTTGGCGGAAAGGATCGGTTCGCCGTCTACTTTTTCTATGGTTAGGTCGCCTGCGGCTTGCCGGGTGATCAGGGCGCTGAGCGAGGCGGCAGCGGCGGTGAGCGCCGCAGGCTCGGCGGGCCAGGTTAGCGCCGTGCGTCCGCCGCGCTCTACATAGAGCACCAAGCGTCCGGCGACCATCGTCACCAGGGCACCGGGTTTGCGGCCAGGCAGATGACCGCCTTGACGCAGCGGCCAGGGCAGGGCCGCGCCGTAGGGATTGGCCGGGTCGCAGGCGGCCAGGGTGAGTGTTTGCGACAGCGCTGCCGGGGAGTCCACGGCCATCGGCCTCGGTGTGTCCTGATCCGAGCGGACTGGGACGTCCGTGTTCGCCGTATGGATCGATGTGTGCCCCGGTTTAGGCGCGTTCTGGTCCAGTGTGGACTGCTGGGCTTCCTCCCGGAGCCGGTCGATGACCTCGGTCGGGGCGAATTGGGCGCCGCCCAGCCCCTCGATGAAATAGCCTCGGCGCAGCTGCCCGGCGTCTTCTGCCGCAGACAATACCCGGTAAACAGTGGCGAAGCCTCCCGGAATCCCCTCGGCGGTGACGCTCGGCTTGGTGAGCACCGGGTAGCGGTCGAGCAGCGACTCGGTGATGGCCACCGCGCGCCTGGTCGGATCGGTGTCGGGAGCGGGGATCGCCCACCAGCGCCCACCGGCGTGCGGGGATGGATCGGCGCTGTGGCCGAGTCGGAGCCGGGGCCGCCCGTAGCGGGAACGCAGCGGGGTGCGCTGGGTGCGGTGGCTCTGGGTACCCTGCTTGAGCAGTGCCCGTACCCCGGCGAAAGAATCGTTGGAGACCAGCCCGGCCCAGGCCAATTCCCAAAGCTCGGCCAGCGTCTTCGCCAAACTCCAACCCATCCGGGCGGCCAGGTCGGGAGCGAAAAGGGCACTTTGGGCGAGCAGGTCCAGCGCTTCTGAGCCGGAGCCTGCGCTGGTGGCGGCGGGCGGGCCGGGATGCAAGGTGAGGCTGGCCGAATCGCGGAGGTGGAAAGATATCCAGCCGTCGCCGCTGGCCAGCGCCCCGTTGCCCTGCCAGCAAATCTCCCCGGCCCCGAGCAATTCGTCCAACATCGCTGGCTGGTAGTCACACACCCTGGCCGGAAGGATCAGCGTCTCCCAGGCGCTCGCCGCCAACGGCACCCCGGCCAGTTGCTCGATGGTGCGCAACACCCCGGCGCTGCCCCGGCGTGCGCCAAATTCATGCCATTGGGGCAGGAAACGGGCGAATTGGGCGGCTGGAACCGGCTCGACGGCTTTCCGAAGCGCGGCGATGGAACGTCGGCGCAGAGTTTGCAGCACATTCGGATCGCAGTATTGGACGGTGCTGGAATCCACAGCCCACGGCTCCCGCGCGGCGTTGGACCGGGAAGATGCGCTGTCATGGGGCGCGTCCGCCGAATGCGTGGCGGCCTGAGCGTCCTCCCGCGAAGACGCGGCGGCGCTAGGGATGTCTGCTGAAAGTGAGGCCGGGTAAGGGGCGTCTCCCATATGCGGGGTATCCCACTGGACGTCTCCAACCTCCGGGTTGGCACAGGTGGCAGCTGTGCCGCGCGGCAGGGCGTCCTCCGCGCAGAGCGCTCGCGGCGGTTCGGGAGGCGTCCATCCCACCGGGCGCAACTCCCCTTCGACCAGCCGCCCATCCGCGACCAGTCCGGCGAGCCTGGGTGCCAGCTGGTGTTCCAAGCTGGCTGCGCGGTCGGTGAGACCAGCCTGGGCCAGCCGCCGCAACCAAGCGCCAACCTCTTTGCGGGTGAAGGGCACATGGCTGCGGGCATAACGGAGCACCCAACGTTCGACTGATGGAGGATCGGCCAGGTCTTCTGCCGCTGTCCACAACTGGGTTCCCCAAGCGGTAGGCGACTGGCTGCCTGTGGGACGAGCACCACCCGTGCCGAGTGATTCTTCGCGTTTGCTAGCCGATGACCGGAGGCGGCGAGTCTGTTCTGGGACGGTTAAGGATGATGGCTGTCCTTCCTCTTCAAGGCTGGCAGCTATCCCTGGGCTGAGATCGACGCGGCCCACTCGTCGTTGCCGGACTAGCCCGGCCAGCCAATCCGCCACGTCTGGCGGCGACTGGCATCTGGCGGCCAGTTGGGCGGTGGTCAGCGGCCCCAGCATTCGGAGCAGGTCGGTTAGCTCGTCGGCGTCGCGGGCTTTCCTCGGCTCGGCCAAGTGCTGCAATTCGGCCTCGGTGCGGGTGAGCTGCTCGGGTTCGAGCAATTCGGCCAGCGCGGGCAGCGCCACCTGGCCGAGGAGTTGGGCGAGCAATTGCGGATCGAGGCAGAGCGCGGCGGCGCGGCGTTCGGCCAGCGGGGAGTCGTATTCATAGAGGAAGGCGGCCATATAGCCCAGCAGCAGCGACGAGGTGAAGGGCGACGGTTGCGGCAGAGTCACGGAAACGGTGCGGACGGCTCCCGAACGGACCCGCGACAGCAATCGTTCCAGCGCGGGCACGTCGAATACATCGTTCAGGCATTCCCGCACCGTTTCCATGATGATTGGAAAACTGGGGTGGGCGTTGGCGACCTCCAACAATTGCGCCGCCTGCAGCCGTTGCTGCCACAATGCCCGGCGCTGGTCGGGGCGGCGTTTTGGCAGCAGCAAAGCCCGATTTGCCGCCTCCCGAAAACGAGAGGCAAAAAGCGCCGAATCACCGAGTTGGGCGGTAATAGCGCTAACGATGTCCGCCGGATCGGGGAAAATGTCTGCCAACAGGGCGCGGTCGTCCAATTCCGACCATTCCCCCGCCTCCCAATCCAAGCTGGTGTCAGGTATTCGGAAGACCATGCCGTCGTCGGCGTGCATCGCCCGCACATCCGCGCCGAAACGTTCGCGCAGCCGGGACGCCGCCAGCAGCGCCCAGGGCGCGTGGACCTGGCCGCCATAGGGTGAGAGCACCACTACCCGCCAGTCACCCACCTCGTCGCGGGAACGCTGCACGACTAATTGCCGGTCGGTGGGCAGGTGGCCAGTTTGCCGCTTTTCCGCGCTCAGATAGGCGAGCAGGTTGTCCGCCGCCCACTCGTCCAATCCGCAACTGGCCAGCTCAGCTTTGGCGTCAAGTTGTGGCAGGCTGTCCAACCGCCGCACGAACGCGCCCACCGCCTCACCCAGCTCGGCGGGGCGTCCTATCGCATCGCCGTGCCAGAACGGCATCCGCGCCGGGACTCCGGGAGCGGGGGTTACGATCACCTGGTCGTGGGTGATTTTCGCTATCCGCCAGCTGGACGTGCCCAGCGCGAAGACGTCGCCCACCCGCGACTCATAAACCATCTCCTCGTCCAACTCGCCCACTCTGCGACCGCCCCGCCGGCTGGAACTGTGTCGGCTGACGCCTCTGTCGGAGGGTGTGGTGCCGTCCGGGCCAGCCTGCGCGGCATCGTTTGGGGCCAGGGCTTGCCCAGCGGACGGGGCCTCTTCGGCCAGGAAAACTCCGTATAGGCCGCGGTCGGGGATGGTGCCTCCCGAGGTCACCGCCAAGTGTTGCGCCCCACGCCGTCCGGTGAGCAGATTCTCGCCGCGATCCCAATTGATCCGGGGGCGCAATTCAGCGAATTCGTCGCTGGGATAACGGCCAGTGAGCATATCCAGCAGGGATTCGAGCACGTCACGGGTCAACTGGGCGAAATTTGCCGAACGGCGGACCAACTTTTCAAGGTCATCTACGCGCCAGTCATCCATCGCCGCCATTGCCACGATCTGCTGGGCGAGCACGTCGAGCGGGTTGGACGGCACGCGGACTTCTTCTATCGCGCCGCTTAGCATCCGTTGGACGACAACCGCCGTCTGCAGCAGATCGCCGCGAAATTTGGGGAAGATCATGCCGTGGGACACCGCCTGGACCTGGTGGCCAGCCCGCCCGATCCGCTGCAAGCCGGAAGCCACCGAGACTGGGGCTTCCACTTGGATCACCAAGTCAATGGCGCCCATGTCGATGCCCAATTCGAGGCTTGATGTCGCCACCACCGCGCGGAGCCGTCCGGCCTTCAAATCCTCCTCGATCTGAGCGCGCTGCTCGTGGCTGACCGAGCCGTGGTGTGCGCGGGCGAAAGCGCCGCCTGCCGCATCGCCGCTTCGCCACGGCGTCCCATCCTCGTGCTCTGGCACGCTGCTGTCGTGCTCGGTTGCCTCGCCATCGCGTGCTGCCGCCCCGAAGTCGTGCTCGGTTGCCTTGCCATCGTGCTCTATCGCCTCGCCATCGCGTGCTGCCGCTATTGCATCGCGCTCTGCCGTACGGGCGGCATGAATCTCGGTGATCCGCACGGTGAGTTTTTCCGCCAAGCGCCGGGAATTGGTGAAGACCAGCGTGGAACGGTGCTCCTCGATCAGATCGACGATGCGTTCCTCCACCGCTGGCCAGATCGACTGGGTTTCCGGCTCGGACTCCGCGCCAATTTCTGCCATGTCGGGTACGGGGACGACGACTTCGATCCGCCATTCCTTCTGCGCTTGGGGCGCGATGATCTGTGTTGGCCTGGTGCCGCTGAGGAAACGGGCCACCCGCTCCATCGGGCGGACGGTGGCCGACAGGCCGATGCGCTGGGCCGGGCGGGGCAAAAGCTCGTCCAGCCGTTCCAGGCTCAGCGACAGATGTGCGCCGCGTTTGCTCCCGGCCACGGCGTGTACTTCGTCTACGATCACGGTCTCGACGCTGGCCAGCGCCGAGCGGGCGGCGGAGGTCAGCAGCAGGAATAGGGATTCCGGGGTGGTGATGAGGATGTCGGGTGGCTTGCGGGTGAATTGGCGGCGTTCGGCGGGTGGGGTGTCGCCGGTGCGCACCCCCACTCGTATCGATGGGGGGTCCAGGCCCAATTCGCGGGCGGCGGCTTGGATTCCGCGCAGCGGTGAGCGCAGGTTGCGCTCCACATCGACGGCCAGGGCTTTCAGCGGGGAGACGTAGAGCACCCGCACCCCTGGCCTAAGCGCGTCGGCGTCAGGGCGATTCGCGGGGCTGGCCAGCCGGTCTATCGCCCAGAGGAAGGCGGCCAGCGTCTTCCCAGAGCCGGTGGGTGCCACGACCAGGGCATTCTCCTGGTTGCTCACCGCTTCCCAAGCCTGCTCCTGGGCTGCGGTGGGGGAGGCAAAATTTTCCCGAAACCAAGTCTGGGCGGGAAGCGAGAATCTGCTCAGTGTCGCCATCGGAAAAAGTGTAACCAGTCAGTCAGACAATCTCCGAGCAGGTTCAGGGCTGACGTGCCGACTAGGGTGGCTTCTTGGCCCAGGGAGGAGACTCGCAGGTCTAGTTTCTCGGTGAGCGCTGGCAGGGTGTGGACGGTGACGGCGCCTTTCATGGAGACGAGGAAGGGGCCTTGCGCCAGTTCCGGGGGCGACCAGCACGATCTCGTCCAGGTTCAGCGCGCAAACTACCGGGGGTCTTCAGGCTGATGTCGTAAAGAGTTCGATGAGGCGTTCTCATGATTGACACCCAGGTTGCCCCCCCTACACTCGTTTGCATGAAGGCTGTGTCGAAAAAAATAGCATCTGCGATAATGATTATCATGACGCTTAGTCTCATGAGCTTCCCATGTGCACCGCAAGCTAATGCGTATAGCACGCTTGGTTGTGTATGGGATACGAAGAATATCAAGTATTATTCACCGAGTCCTCTTTCTTCTTCCCCAGTGTGGGCTAATGCTGCTGGAAGATGGAGTGGTTTAGATCCGAAACTTGCCAGTTCGAGCAGTTATCATTTCTATGGAACTAACGAGAATCGTGGGAATACGGTTAGCTGGTCAGGCGTAACTCGCAAAAAAGGAACCACTCAATCTGTCCCAGAATGCTCTAACGGCAAATGGAAGAAAGGTGGGATGGAAGTGGTTCTGAATTGGTCTCTCATGAGTAGCCTAAACTACACTACTCAACAGCGGCAAGGCGTGGCTGCTCATGAAATCGGTCATGCTCTAGGGCTTGCCCACAATACTGGGACTACTACCGGCGAACCTAATGCTCTTATGTACCCATATGACGCTAGGCGGTTCGATTGGGGAATCTTTGGACCGAAGAAAGATGATAAAAATGGTGCAAATGCGTTGTATTAGTGTCTGGAAAATTTTGCTTGCCTCTT
>JAIRXX010000233.1 GCA_031268065.1 Propionibacteriaceae bacterium | reverse complement strand
TCGGTGGCCGCGCCTTGGCTGCACGTTTCCCCAGCGCTGCTCGGCTGTTGAGGACTCGGTTGGCGATGCTCCGCCGATGCTGCTCCGCTGAGTGCTCCAGTGGAGCAGACCTATCCTGGACCCGCACAGTCTGCCGGTAAGCAGTGCTCCGTTCGGTCCTACCCTTCTCGTGGGCCGACCAAGGTGCGCTGTGCCGTCTTGCCAGCGCCGACGTTGCCTTGCCGCCCTCAACGCAGGCCGCAGACTCTGCCAGCTTGGCTGGTAAATCAAGTTGTGAATAAGCCCCTAAGCCAAACTGGATTGGGGTCGTTGGTGCTCTTTATTATAAAAGGTGTCCGCACTTGGGTGTCATAACCCAACGGTCGACACAATCTAACTGATCGTGTGGGTGCCATCGCAGAACTGTTTCGGATATTGGTTTTGTTGAGTTGACGCGGTTAAAATATATGGCTGATGCCGATTCCAGCCAATGGTCCGCACTAGTTATTGCTTGTGTCTTTCCCCGTGGTATAATGTTGTGAAAATGAGTTAGCGAGAGGAGGTTGGCATGACTGAGATTCTGGCCCCGCGCAGACGGGAGTCTTATCTGGATGGGGTGGAGTACGAGGCGGTGCGCAACAGCGTCAACAACGAGATCGGCTATCACGCGAACTGGGCGTTAGCGGCAGGGTATGACTCGGACCTCGGCAAGCGGCACCTCCAAGCCGTAGCGGATCTTAGCGATTTGCGCAACGGGCTTGACCCTGACAATCCGGCGGCTATGGAAGCAGTTGTGTTGTTATTGCGGTCCAATCGTGTCGGGCGTCCTGAGCCGCCTAGGGCATCAGCTCTGAACGAGAGCGGTCGTGGTTGACGTTGAGCGCTCGGAGGGCAGCAGTCATTTATTGCCCTCTGGTGTGAATCGTGAGATATTCGCTAACGCGATTGTTCCTGGCTTCTATCGAAATTGCGGCGTCGCTCCTATCCCTATCGCTCATTTCTTCGCCGGACAGCCCGGAGCTGGTAAGACCAAGATGGAAGGCGCGACCATAGCTGCGTTAGAGGCGGATGGCGGCAAAGATTCTGTGGCAATCATTTCATTGGATGACTACCGGCCTTTCCATCCGATGCACAGGGAGCTGTTGGTGGCTGATGAGGAAACTGCTGGCGCCGCTATTAATCAAGACTGCTGGCTTTGGTCCGAGCAGGCGAAAGAATATGTGATCGATTCGCATTTCAATGTTGTTCAGGAGGGCACATTCCGTGACCCCGCTGCAACATTAACCGATGCAGGCCGGTATTTGGAAGCTGGCTACTCCACCGAGTTTCATGTGGCGGCGGTCCACCCGTTTATCAGCAGGTTGCGCTATTTGACCCGTTACGTGCGTGAGGTTGAGTTAGACGGTTACGGACGTTTGGTCCCACGAGAACTTCATGATCACGCCTGCCAGCAGTTGCCGGAGTCGGTGGCAACAGTTGCCGAGGCGGGTATGTTTGAAGCGATATTGGTTCATGATGATCGAGGTGACATAGTTGCGCGAGTCGAGTTCGACGACCCCGACGCTGTGACGAAACTCATGAGCGTAATCTCAGGGCAACGGAGCGTTGAGGGCCTCGACTTTGAGGGGCTGTTGGACGAGATTGAAATGGTAATGGAACGCGCGCGCGTGGTTGGCCGTGACATGGCAGTGGGCGAGTTACAGGCTTTGCGCGAAGACGTTCTCGCCGCGCGAGCAAGATGACCTTTGCGCCCCATCTTGCTATTTCTAGAATCACCGAGCATGTGGTCCTGCTGCGTGGAGAATGTGTTGTGCCGTGCCAGACGTTAACGTATGAGCGACTGGGTTGGGGACTGGCTAGCCTGAGCGAATGGCTATCGATTCATTACTGAGCAGCTATGACGTCGCCAGGCTGACAACGGAAAGCGAGTCGCCGCCCCTCAAAAAAAGGATGCCAAACCGAAGGTCTGCGCTACCAGCAGGCCATCATGGAGATCGAGCAGCAGGGGTTCGGCAAGAAGCCTGCGACCTCTTCGGGATGGTGGTATTGGGCCTCTCCATCTGTCCGGGCAACATTGAAGGAATTGTCGGTGGCCCCAGATAGATTGATTGATGTGAAGACGAAGCCGGAAGGAGTACGCGATGGCGACTGATTTCGATCCGACGCTGCTGCCCGATGGCAAGCTGGCTGCTTTCGAGTCCAAGACGCTGGAGTACAAGCGTGACTTGTCCTCCCCGGAACGGGTCCTGCGGGCGCTGGTCGCGTTCGCCAACTCGGCAGGTGGCTCGGTCGTGATTGGTGTCGATGACGACCACAGCGTTATCGGCGTCTCCGACCCTCTGGTCGAGGAAAACCGGCTGACGAATCTCGTCATGAATGCCATCGCTCCCACGCTGGTGCCGGAGATCGAGATCGTCCTCGTTGATGCGAAGCCGCTGCTGGCGGCCAGAGTTTACCCGGCTGGCCAACGCCCGTTCCACATCATCTCCGAAGGCGCTGTCAAAGGGGTCTACGTGCGCTTGGGTTCCAGCAACATCCAGGCTGATAAGTGGGTCATAGCCGATCTGCATCGTCAGTCCGAGAGGCTGCGGTTCGACCAGTTGCCCAACACCAAAGCCAAGTCTGGACTGGACGAGGAAGCCATCACCAAGGCGTTCCCCGGACGTGATCTTGATTCGGCCAAGCAGGTGCTTGAACTGACGGTCGAGGAACAAGGCAGGCTCGTTCCCACGAACGGCGGAGTGCTGCTGTTCGGGCGCGACCGCGAACACCTGTTCCCTGACGCCTGGGTCTACTGCGGGCGGTTCCGAGGCGCTGACGGCCTCGACTTGACCGACACTCTGGAGCTGTACGCCAATCTGCTCGACATCCCCGACCTGGTGGAGGCCTTTCTCAAGAAGCACGCCTTCAGGGGTGCCGACATGCGCGAGTGGCGGCGCAAGGACGACTGGAGCGTCCCGCTGGACATCCTGCGCGAGGCCGTCATCAACGCGCTGATCCACTCCGATTACACCCAGCAGGGTGGACCGATCCGAGTGGCGTTCTACGATGATCACGTGTATGTGGAGAGCCTCGGGGGGGCTGCTGCCAGGCATGACGGTGGAGTCGATGCGCGCGGGCATGTCCCGCATCCGCAACCAGATCATCGCCCGCGTTTTCCGCGAGGCCGGCATGATCGAGCAGTGGGGCTACGGTGTCCGGCGTATGTTTCGCCGTGCCGCCGAACTCGGCCTAGGCGAGCCCAGGTACGTCGAGCTTCCTGGCAGGCTTCGCTTCATTGTCCCCACTCGCCACGCTGCCATCATGGCGGGCGGTCTCAGGTCGTCCCAACTTGACGATGAACCCGTTGATAGTGCGTCAGATGCACTATCAAACGCACTATCAACTGAGAGGGTGTCAAAGCTCCTACAAGTCGCCCGCGCCCCGGTGCCGAGGGTTGAGTTGCTCGCCGCTATCGGCCTC
>JAIRXX010000149.1 GCA_031268065.1 Propionibacteriaceae bacterium | reverse complement strand
GAGCCTGCAAGACACCCGTGTCGAAGTGGCCGAACCGGCGAAGTGGGTCGCCGCGCTGCGCCACCGCATCGCGGGCAATCCGGAGCTGGACAGCCCAATCTGCTTCAAGACCGAGTTGTGCGCCGGACACGCCGGTGCTTCCGGGCGTTACGCCGCCTGGCGCGACGACGCTTTTGAATTGGCCTGGCTGATCGCCCGCACCCAGCCCGCCGACCAGACCTGAGGCATACCCCGGCATCAGACCACGGTCTAATAATGTCGTACCCAGATGTGTTCAGAGTCGATGACCTGGTGTTTTCTGTTCCCAAGCGTTGCCAAAAGCGTTGTACTTGAGGCAAGCGAAAGGAACCCGAAAATGAACGCAACCTTGACCCGGAACCGAGTACACGATGGCATCGACGGAAAAGACTCCGTTGGACTTTATCTAGAAGAGATCGCCAAAACTCCCCTGCTCACCGCCGAGGAAGAGGTGGCGCTCGCCAAGCGGATCGAAGCGGGCCTCTTCGCCCAAGAAATCCTCGACCAGCGCAAGTGCGGCGAACCGGAGCTGTCGGTGGATGCGACCGACGAAGAATTGACGATCATCGCCCGTGAAGGGCAAATAGCGATGCAGCGCTTCGTGGCGGCAAATCTCCGGCTCGTGGTGAGCGTCGCCCGCAAATATGGCCGCTCGCAATTGCCGCTGCTCGATCTGGTGCAAGAGGGCAATACCGGCCTGATCCGCGCTGTGGAGAAGTTCGATTACAGCAAGGGTTTCAAATTCTCCACCTACGCCACCTGGTGGGTGCGCCAGTCAATCTCCCGAGGCATCGCCCAACAGGGCCGCATCGTCAGGCTGCCGGTGCATGTCGCCGAACAAGTCAACCAGGTCGCCGCAGTCCGGCGCACCCTGGAACGCCGCCTAGGCCGCGATCCAGAGCTGTGTGAAATCTCCGCCGAAGTCGGCATCGCGGAGGAAACGATCATCGAATTGCTGCGGTTGGCCCGCGACCACATCTCGCTGGACGCCCCCATCGAAGAAGACGGCGACACCTCGCTGGTCGATCTGCTGGCGATGGAGTCAATCGCAAGCCCAGACGACATGGTGTTGAACGCCGAAGAGCACGCCCGCCTGGAATCGGTGCTCACCTCCAGCCTGGACGCCCGTTCCGCAGACGTGGTGCGCCGCCGTTATGGGTTGCTGGACGGACGCCAAGCCAAACTGGCCGATATCGCCGAGGTGTGGGGGATAACAGCCGAAAGGGTCCGCCAGATCGAACGCCAGGCAATCGCCAAGCTGCGTGCGGCCGACATGAAAGTCGTAGCCGCATAGCTCCCCCCGTCCATTCCGGAACGGCCCGCCGCGCAAACGCCACGCACAGCGGGCCGTTCCTTTTACGCTGGGTTGGCCCGTTCGCGCTATTGCGCTTGGGCGAGCGCCGCTGGGTCAACGAGCCGGATCAACCCCTCCTGGGCGCACGAGGCGATGAGTTCCTCGCCGGAGAAGAGCCTACCGAAGCTGAACCCCAGCCCCGCCGACGCCGATGGGGAAACTTGGTCGTAGAGAAACCACAGATCGGCGCGGGCGAAACGGTGGAACCACATCGTGTGGTTGATCGATGCCACCTGCATACCCGGACCGGCGAAGAGCACCGGATGCGGGACCGTGCTCACCGAAAGTATGGTCAGGTCCGAAGCATAGGCGAGGAATGCCTGGTGGATGCGCGGATCGGTTGGGAGCATGCTCTTGGCGCGCACCCAAACAGTCATTCGGGCGTCGCTTAGGCGTTCGTCTCCCACCGCTGAGGTGTCACTGGCGAAACGCACGTCCAAGACTCCGAATTGCCGCTCCCAATCCGCTATCGAACGCCTCGACCTGTTGCCCAGCACCTGCGCCAACGGCGGGCAATCGGCGGGAGGGGGAATGTCCTGTGGCGCTTGGTCGGCGTGGTTGAGACCCGGCTCAAGCTCGTGGAATGAGCAATCCATGTCGAAGATCACCCGTCCCCGCTGGTGCCCGCTGACCCGGCGGTGGGAGAAGGTGCCGCCGTCGCGAACCACGTCAACCCGGTATTCGATTGGCATTCCCGGAGTGCCCATGCGCAGGAAATACGCAGTCAGCGAATGCGCGTAACGATTGAAATCGATGGTCCGGTAGGCGGCCATCAACGCCTGGGCCAACACCTGCCCGCCGAAGACCCGCTGTCCGAGCGCATCCACGCCAACGCCGTCAGGTGCGGCGGGGCCGAGATAAGCGTTTGGGCCAATCTCTTCCATCTGGAGCAGTTCGATCAGCTCATCGACAGTTTGCGGCACCCGGACTCCAATTCAGCTCAGGTCTCGGGGAAAGTCCGGTGGGTCTTGCTCGGCCAAGAACCTCTCCACGACAGCGCCGATTTCCTCGGCTGAGGGCAGCGAAGCCGCGCCAGACTCCTTCAGCCGGTCGTACTGCTGCTCCAACGCTCCCACCAGCGTGGGAAAATCCTGGTCCTCGCTGGTCTCGGCGGCGATGGTGAGCAGATTCTCCTGGGCACGCTCTTCGAGAACTTGGGTCGGTATTTCCAGCCCGCAAAATTCGTTGACCTTCCGCAGCACTTCGACAAGGGCTTGCGGGAAAGTGGTTTGCGACAGGTAATGCGGGACGTGGGCCACAAATCCGCTGCCCAGCAATCCCAGCTTCCCACCCTGGTACTCCAGGAAA
>JAIRXX010000079.1 GCA_031268065.1 Propionibacteriaceae bacterium | reverse complement strand
CAGGAGCAGGAGCGTGGCATCACCATCACTTCTGCGGCGACTACTGCGGTCTGGAAGGGACACCAGATCAACATCATCGACACCCCCGGCCACGTGGATTTCACCGTCGAGGTGGAGCGCTCGCTGCGGGTGTTGGACGGCGCTGTGGCGGTATTCGACGGCGTGGCAGGCGTGGAGCCGCAGTCGCAGACGGTTTGGCGGCAGGCGACCAAGTACGGCGTGCCGAGGATTTGCTTTGTCAACAAGCTCGACCGGACGGGTGCTTCCTTTGACTACTGCGTGAAGACGATCCGCGAGCGGTTGAACGCCGTGGCCGCCGTCGTGCAGTTGCCGATTGGGGCCGAGTCGGCGTTCTGCGGCGTGATCGACCTCATTGGGAAGCGCGCGCTGATGTGGCGCGGCGAGACCCAGATCGGTGAGGACTACACCGTCGAGGAGATTCCCGCCGATATGGCCGAGGCGGTCGAAACCGCCCGCGAAGAGCTGGTCCACCTCTTGGCCGAGCATGACGAAGAATTGGGCGAGGCTTGGCTGGAGGCTGAGGACTCCGGCACCGAGCTGAGCGCAGATCAGCTCAAGGCGGCGTTGCGCCGCGCGGTGCTCGGCAACCAGGTGACCGCCGTGCTGTGTGGGACTGCTTTCAAGAACAAGGGCGTGCAGCCGTTGCTGGACGCTGTGATCGACTACCTGCCGTCTCCGTTGGATGTGCCTCCGATCAAGGGTTTCGCGCCCAACAACCAGGAATTGGTCATTGAGCGCCACGCCAGCGAGGACGATCCGCTGTCCATTTTGGCTTTCAAGATCGCCTCTGACCCGCATATCGGGAAGCTCACCTTCATCAGGGTCTATTCCGGGCGGTTGAAGAGCGGCCAGCAGGTGGTCAATTCCAACAAGGGCCGCAAAGAGCGGATTGGGAAGATTTACCAAATCCACGCCGACAAGCGCGAAGAGATCGAATCAATCGGCGCTGGCATGATCTGCGCGGTGATGGGCCTCAAGGACACCACCACCGGCGAGACTTTGTGCGATCCGCAGCATCCTGTCGTCTTGGAATCGATGGACTTCCCCGCCCCGGTGATTGAGCAGGCCATTGAGCCGAAGACGAAATCCGACCAGGAGAAATTGTCCGCTGCGATCCAGAAGCTCGCTGAGGAAGACCCGACTTTCCGCGTCCACACCGACGACGAGACCGGGCAGACGATCATCGCCGGGATGGGCGAGTTGCATCTGGAAATCCTCATCGACCGGATGAAGCGCGAATTCCGGGTTGAGGCCAATATCGGCAAGCCGCAGGTCGCCTACCGCGAGACGCTGCGCAAGAAGGTCGAGAAACTCGAATACACCCACCGCAAGCAGTCTGGCGGATCGGGCCAGTACGCCAAGATCATCATCGCCTTGGAGCCGTTGGAGCCGGGTTCGGGTTACGAATTCGTCAGCCAGGTGGTTGGCGGGCGCGTTCCG
Source organism: Propionibacteriaceae bacterium (assembly GCA_031268065.1). Classification (GTDB taxonomy): domain Bacteria; phylum Actinomycetota; class Actinomycetes; order Propionibacteriales; family Propionibacteriaceae; genus Propionicimonas. The sequence continues at coordinate 4,330 of JAIRXX010000079.1, read as the reverse complement.
AAGGAATACATTCCCGCAGTTGACAAGGGCATTCAAGAGGCGATGGCTTTCGGCCCGCTCGCCGGATATCCGGTGGAGGACATCAGGGCGATCTTGCTCGACGGCCAGTCGCACGACGTTGACTCTTCGGAGCTGGCCTTCAAGATCGCCGGTTCGATGGCCTTCAAAGAGGCGGCCCGGCGGGCTGATCCGGCGCTGTTGGAGCCGTTGATGGCTGTCGAGGTGACCACCCCAGAGGAGTATCTCGGCACGGTGATCGGGGATATCAACTCCCGGCGCGGCCATGTGCAGAGCATGGATGACGCCCACGGGAGCATGGTCATCCGAGCCTTGGTCCCGTTGAATGAAATGTTCGGCTACGTAGGTGATCTGCGCTCGAAGACTTCGGGCCAGGCGTCGTATTCGATGGAATTCGACTCCTACGGCGAAGTGCCCAAGTCAGTCGCCGAAGAGATCATCGCCAAGGGTCGCGGGGGAGTGTAGCCAGGCTAGTCGCTGTGCCATTATGGGTCGGCGCGTCGTTGATCCGTTGTCAACAACTGCTTCAGCGTCGGCTCTGGCGCCTTACGCATGAGGTGCCATTCTTCGGTCGAAACAACGACGGCGGTCTCCTTGCCACGCTTGGTGATGACCTGCGGTCCTTGCTCCAAACAAGTTCTCAGTAGCTCGCTGAACTGGGCTTTGGCATCCCGCACCGGCCATTGGGTTGTCATCGACATCTCCAAGCTGACTAGATTCCTGACCGGTCTAGCGCGTCAACTCCAACAAGGGTGAAGCGATGGGCTTGCTTGTGTCGCTTGGTAGCGTTGCGAGTGTTCAATGGGGATGTGGGGGGTTCGATGAGACGTCTGTTCGCAGCTTGTGCTGTGATTGCCGCTTTGGCGATGTTGGCTGGTTGTTTCTCAGGCCGTGATGGTTGGATGGACCTGCCTGAAGTAAAAGCTGAATATGAAGAAGCTGCTCGGTCATTGACCTGGCCAGATGGCTATGAATGGCGGTCAGCAGACGAGCGTTATAAGAATGAGGATGAAACTGAGCCAACTATTTATGAGGCGGGATACGGTACCGGCTCTGCTACATCAGAGTGGTTATGCGCTTGGGATTTAGAGCTGTTAAATGCCGTGAATGATAATTTGTCACCCAAACGCGATGCGGCGATTGCTGAGTTGGCTAAATTGCCGACTCTTCCGGGTTGGAAGCATTACGATGAAGGTGCGCAAGAACTCTTGAACGAATATTTGGGAAATGCCCGCCTTGGCGATTTTTCCGAAATTGCCTCATATGTGGAGGCGAATTGTTGAAAGCTGTGGCGTCTTTGGGTGCGACAGTGATCGCTTTCGCAATCACCAGGTGCGGGGGTTTTCTTCCGCACCTGGTGATTCGCTTGAACGGGTGGATGCTGAGCAGGCTGGGTTGGTGGCAGTGGAGCGGTTCGAGTCGGGAACTTATGTCTTGTTTGTTGGCTCCTGATATCGTTGCAAAAGACCTAGATATGGAGGTTTCAGTGAGACGTCTGTTCGCAGCTTGTGCTGTGATTGCCGCTTTGGCGTTATTGGCTGGTTGTGGGCGAAATAGCGATTCACAGGAGCTTCCTGAGGTCAAAGCTGATTATGAGGCCACTGTTCGTTCATTGTCTTGGCCGGATGGGTTTACCTGGCGGTCTGCGGATGAACGCTATAAATATGAGGATGAGCCAGCCGATTATGAGGCAGGCTATGGGAAAACTGATGCTGGCATGGAGTGGTCATGCGCCTGGAAGCTTGAGCTTTTAGACGCTGTTGAAAAAGAATCTGCTTCCAGGCGTGACGCTGCGATTGAAGAGTTGGCCAAGTTGCCGACGCTTCATGCTTGGCAATCATTTGATGATGGCTTGAAAGAATTTGAAACCGAGCAATTGGCTAAAGCTAGAATGGGTGACTTTTCGGAGATTGCCGCTGATGTTGATGCGAATTGCTTAAGCATACCGCGAAGGTAGCTGCCATACTCATGCTCGGCTATCACATTCGAGGCTTATTTTAACAAGTATGAATATGAGTGATGCCTAAATCGGTCGTTGGGATGGTTGTCATACTTGTTATAGTTGCAGCTAATTGCTAATTGATGAATGGTGGTCAAATGAGACGTCTACTGAGGGCCGTGGTGTCTGTGGGCGCGATGGTGTTCGCGGTTACGCTGGCCGGGTGCGGGAGTATTTCTCCGGCACCGGGCGATTCACCTGATCCGGGGCAGGTTGAGACGGTGGCGGTGCAGCGGGCCGATTTGGATTCGGTTTATGTGGCTTCCGGGCAGGTGGTCGCTGCTGCTGTGGTGGTGGTTCGGGCACCCGAGGCGGGGCGGGTCGCAGTGTCTGCTGGTGTTAAGGCTGGGGCGCGGGTTGCGCAGGGGGACCAGCTGCTGAGCGTGGCCGGGAAACCAGTGGTGGCGCGGGTTGGCGGAGTTGTGGAGTCGGTGCTGGTCGGAGACGGTGATCAGGTGGCGGTTGGGCTGCCGGTGGTTGCGCTGCGGCTGCAACGGTTCGCTATCTTGGCAACGGTGCCAGCGGCGGACGCTTACCGGGTGTACACGCTGCCGAGCGAGGGCACAGCTGAGGTCACTGGCGGGCCAGGGGGCTTGCAGTGCCCGGTATTCGCCCCGCATTCGCCGGAGCAGGGCGAGCCGGGACAGTTGGCGGTGTTGTGCGTATTAGACGCGGAGGCGGCTGTTGTAGAGGGGCTGCCCGCGCGGGTGGGGATCAAGACCGGCTCCGCTGATGGGGTGTTGGCGCTGCCGGTGAGCGCGGTCCAGGGCGACGTCCAGCGCGGCGTCGTCACCAAGGTCGAGAACGGGGTGCTGAGCCGGATTGAGGTCGGACTGGGCATCACCGACGGGATCAGGGTCGAGATCACCAGTGGCCTGGCCGAGGGCGACCAAGTGGTTGCCTTCGCCCCTGGGTTGGGCTGAGCGGCATGGCGGAAGTCGCGCTGTGCGCGGAAGGGCTGGCGTTCTCGTTGCGGCTGCCCACTGGCACGCTCGAATTGCTGCGCGGCGTCAATCTGAAGGTGGAGCGCGGGGAATCGGTCGCGGTCACCGGGCGCTCCGGCTCGGGGAAAACGACGCTGCTCACCCTGTTGGGCCTGATGGCTGCGCCAGACGAGGGCGAACTGGTGATCGGCAATACAGCTGTCACCGGGCTGAGCGACGACAGGGCGGCCAGGTTCCGCAACGACTTCATCGGTTTCGTCTTCCAGAATTATTCGCTGGTGCCGCACCTTTCGGTGATCGACAATGTGCTGCTGCCGTTCACCTATGGGAAGAGAGTGCCCGGCAAAGCTGCCCGGAAGGCGGCCGCGCAGGCGCTGGAGAGGGTGGAATTGTCCCAGCTGGCCGACACCCGGCCGGCGAAATTATCCGGCGGCGAGCAGCAGCGGGTGGCGATAGCCCGCGCCCTGGTCCGCAATCCGGCGATCATCTTGGCTGACGAGCCGACCGGGGCGCTGGACGTGGGCACCGGCGACCGGATCATCGAAGTGCTGCGCCAAGCCGCCATCGAGGCCGCGAAATGCCTGATCGTGGTCACCCATGACCCGGACGTGGCCGAGCGGATGGACAGCCGTTACGAATTGCGCGACGGGCGGCTGGGGGCCGCGCGGGAGCCAGCCGCCAGCCGCCCGAGGCGAATGTTGGAGTCTTTCCCACGTCCCACGGCGGGTGATGAATCTTCGACGGCTCGCGTGGCTTTGCCGGGGTGGGGCGCTGTGGAGTCGGGGCATCTCGTGCTGCTAGCCGACGAGGGGGAGTGATGAGGTTCTTCTCGGTTGTGGTCAAGGACATCCGGGCCACCGCGTTGCGCAGCTTGCTGACCTGCCTGTCGATGCTGGTCGGGGTGCTCGCGGTGGTGGGCGTCTCGGCGGCGGGAGCGATCACCGAGGAGGTCTTCATCGCGCAGACCGAGCAGACCTCTGGCCGGATCGCCACCTACCGTTTCGACTTTCCGCTGACTGGCGATGTGGACGCGGCGCTGGAGGTCTATCAAGAGCTATCCAGCCGCATCGGCCCACAGCCGGTGGGCATGGTGGTGACGGCGCAGCAGGGCGGCACGGTGGCCGATCAGTACGGAGTCGCGCAAGGGGCGCTCGTGCTGAATTGGACCGAAGGCGACCTGGGCGGCGTGCGGCGGCTCCCGCTGGTGGCCGGGGCCATCCCAGCCAGCCAGCAGCTCTATCCGCCCTGGGTGGCGCTGAACCAGGCCTCCGCCGATGATTTCGGATTCGAGGTCGGAGACACCATGCTGCTGGCTCCCCGCGAGGGTGACCGCCCGGTGGCTTTCAGGGTCGCCGCGATCATCGCCGAC
>JAIRXX010000029.1 GCA_031268065.1 Propionibacteriaceae bacterium | reverse complement strand
ACGGGGACACCAGTCGCAGCCTGAGCGTGGGCGGCGGCAGACCCGATTGAGGAACAAGTGATCAAGGCCGCCTGAGCGCCCTGTCCGGCAAAATATTGGACGTGGTTGTCCACCTCGCGCAAAATCCAACCAGTGACTCCGGCTCGCAAGGCCTCCTGCAGCAAAAGCGGATCGACCAGGTGCATCCGGCGATATCCGGGCAACGCCGCAGCCAATGCCTCGTCCACCGAGGCGGCGAGCGCGGGCACGGTGTGGACGATCCCGACCGTGTTCACAGCTGGCTCCAACCGATGACCCCGGCAGGCAGCTGCCAGTTACCAGGTGGATGCTCTACCACGCTCATCGTTGCTCCCAAGGGCGACCGTGGCGATCCACGATCTCAACCAACCGTTCCAATCTCGGCACCGATGTTTGATTGAGGCCTACGAGCGTGTCCGGGCGTCCAACCACATCTGACCAGAGTGCCCGCCCCGCCAGGAAACCGCTGGCGCCAGCCTTGCAGGCAGCTTCCACAGCCAGGATGTAGTCGGCGGGATCGACGCCTTGGGAGAGCACCACCCACGGGGTTGCGATCACAGCGTCCAGCGCTTTGGACGCCTCAAATTGCTCCCCCGGCGAGCCTTTCCCGCCCAGCGGCACCTGCACTTTGGTGAGCGACGGATGCAGAGCGGAAAGCTCTCGGGCAGCCTCGCGGATCGCCGCATCTTGATCCCAGGAACCCGTAGCCCACTCCCCATCAGTCGGGCGCACCACCGGCTCCAACACGCTGAGCACGCCGAGAGCACGGGCGGCGGCGATAAAGCTGGCGGCGAGCCGCACTCTTGCCTCGCGCTGGCCGTCACGGCGCCAGATGACCAACAGTTTCAAAGCTGCCGCTCCGAAGAGGTCTGCGCCTTCAGCCAACACCGACTCGTCCAAATCGGTCTCAATGACCGGCCCTCCCTCTTCCTGGGTGAGCGCGTCTGCGGCAAGAATCAGCCCGCAGGTCGGCGGAAGCGAGGCGGCAACGGCGTCGGGCCGGTGGTAGGCATCGATCAGGAAACCGGAAGCCAACGGCCCGAGTGCTCCGGCGACAGCCAGCTTAAAATCCACCAATTGCTGATGCTCGGGACGTTTTCCGGTGGCTTGGCACACCATTGTGGCCAACGATTCGCGCTGGTCCATCGCCACCATCGCCAAACCGCCACCAGGCAGGGCAATCGCCGCGAGCGTGGGTTCTGTCATGAATCCTCCTTGGGTTCGGGCGAGGTCGCCGCTTGAATGAAAGCCGCTAACATTCCTTGCTTTTCAGGGCTTCGCTTATGGAGCAGAGTTTCGTGCTCACCATGTCCTTGCAGAGCATCTGGCTGGAGCACAGCGGGACCAGAGCACCTGGTGGGATTTTCCAGCTGGTCGCTGTCGGCATTTCTTTGGGAGCGAGGCTTTGACGAGCGGGCATCTCTAAGCTGCAGCCCGTCGTGGGAGATGGAAAGCAGAGCACCAAAATCCGACTCGTGCTCCGGAATGGAGACGTCTTTCGCCAGAGTCGAATCGAATGGGTCGGCAATGTCTCCATAAGGCGTCCGGGCACGGCAAAGGGCTTCGTGCCGCCCGCTGGCGGGCTCGGCGGCGGCCCATTCTCTGCGCGGAAGGACGCTGCTCGCCTGCCCGGTGGCCGCTAGGGCGAAGAGCGCGGCGCCGCAGGCGACCGGTTCGGTGCTCTCGACTGCATACCGCAATCCGGGCATGTGGCGGAGCTTGGCATCCAACCAAGCCGGATTGGTCGATCCGGGTCCGCCGAGCAGGGTCACCTCCGGCTGGACGCCGCCCAGTTCAGACTGCACTTCCAACATCCAGGCGGCGTGCAGGGCCAGCCCGTTGAATACGGCGGCTGCCTCCTCGGCCGCAGAGTGCCACGGCTGCCTGCCGAGCAACCGCACCTGCGCATTCGGATCGGGGGCGGGGGCGTTCCGTCCAAAGGGGTAGGGCAGGACTATCAATTCCGGATCAGGCTGGACTGACGCCGCCAATGCCCCCAACCCGGCGACGTCCAATTCACCGGCGTGGTGCTCCAGCCACCAAGACACCATCGCCCCGGCTGCGGAATGTCCGGCCAACAGTGCGAAATCGCCGTCCAACGTACCCACCAGGCTCATCCCTTGAGCACGAAGCTCCACCAGATCGATCCCCGTCCGAGCTGCGACAACGGTGTAGATCGCCTCGGCGGTGCCCAGCGAGTCCGCCGACTGGCCAGCTTTCCGCACCCCGGCCGCCCATGCTCCCACGGCGTGGTCATGCCCGGCAACCAAGACCGGCACACCGGCTGGGATGCCCAGCGGACCCCATTTTGGCAAAGTCTTGCCGAGGATCCGTTGGCCTGGGTGGCTGACCTGGGGCAATCGGTCGGCGGGCAACTCCACAGCGGCGAGCAGCTCGGCGTCGAACCCAGCCGGGAAAGCCGAAGCGGCGCCTTCTCCCGATCCGGGCAGCCGGTAGGCGGCTGTGCGGCCAGCCAGAGTGTGATCGGTGTAAAACTCCCCAGTCAGCGCGAGGGCGGCCAAATCCGCGACCCCGGCCCAATGCCGCAGCGCACGCCAGCGTTCCGGGTCGCTCTCAGCCAACCATCGCCACACCGCCAGCGGAGCTTTGGCGGTGAGCCGGGTACCAGTGGCGGCGAAGACCCGCTCCGCCGAAAGCTCGGCGGCCAGCTCCCCTGCCTGCCGATTGGCCAAACGGGCGTTCCATCCCAGCCAATCTCCAATGGGCCGTCCGGCGACGTCGAGTGGGACTCCGGTCTACGCCATCGAGGCGATCCCCACCGCGCTGATCCGGGCTGACGGGCATTCGGCCAACACCGCTGCGAACAGCTCCGCGAGCACGCCCGGCAGCGCTCGCGGAGAAGGTGTCGCGGATGCGGCAACAGCCAAAACTTCCACCTCCGGGCCTGCTGACACCAGGACCGCTTTGGTGTTGGTGGTGCCGATGTCCAGCCCAAGTGCGACCGGAGCACCGGGGACGGGCGACCTGGCAAAACCAAGCAAAGCGCCCTCCCTTCGCCGCGCCGCATTCAGCAGCTCGCACCGGAACCTGAAAACTCCCAACTCGGCACATCAGCATTGCACACCGAAGAGCAGCTAAGAAGAACTGGCGGAGCTTTCACAGCCAATGTGGAAACGATACCATACCTTTATGCACCACCTCAGCGACCTTGATGGCAGAGTGGCCAGAGCGCTCATCGGACTGCGGGCAGCCGTCTATCGGGAATTCCGCCCGCTCCAGGTGAGCGCCGCCGTGCTGGCTGGGGAACCAGAGCCTTTCGAGCAGGCGACAGCCAACCGGTTCGAGCCGTTCGCCGTGCCGGGAGCTTGGGGACGGGCTTGGTCGACCACCTGGTTCCGCCTGACCGGCGAGGTCCCAGCGGATTGGCGCGGGGCCGAAGTCGAATTGGTGGTAGACCTTGGATTCCGCTCCGGCGGCCCCGGCTTCGAATGCGAGGGACTTGCCCACACCGAGCAGGGCCAGCTGGTCAAGGGCATCGAGCCGCGCAACCGTCATATCCCACTGACGGCGGTCGCCCAAGGCACCCGTGTCGCTTGTTACATAGAGGCCGCCGCGAATCCGATCATCCCCGGATCGGGGCCGACGCCGCTGGGCAGCCGCCAGACCACTCCCGGCGACAAGCTTTACCAATTCACCCAGGCAGACCTGGCGTTGGTGGACCTGGAGACGCGCGAACTCGTCTTGGACCTGGACGTGTTATGGGAATTGCAGGCGCAGCTTCCACCAGGGGCTCCCCGGCGAGAACGCATCCGGCACCGGGTCGGGCAGGCGCTCGACCTGCTCGATTTCGAGACATCGCCGGATCGGGCAGCGCGGGCACGTTCGATCTTGGCCGAGCTGCTCGCCTCCCCCGCTGAGGCCAGCGCCCATCTGGTCAGCGGCGTCGGCCACGCCCATATCGACTCGGCCTGGCTGTGGCCGGTGCGCGAGACCGTGCGCAAATGCGCACGCAGTTTCTCCAACGTAGCCGCACTGGCCGATGACCGCCCTGACCTCAGATTCGCCTGCTCGTCGGCCCAGCAATACGCCTGGATTAAGGCCCACTATCCACAGCTATTCGCCCGAATCAAGGAATTGGTCGCCCAAGGGGTGTTTATACCGGTGGGCGGCATGTGGGTGGAACCGGACACCAACATGCCCGGCGGGGAGGCACTGGTTAGGCAATTCACCCAGGGAAAACGCTTCTTCTGGGACGAATTCCAGGTGGAACCGCGAGAGGTGTGGCTGCCGGACTGCTTCGGCTATTCCGGCGCGCTCCCGCAGCTGGCGAGACTGGCCGGGATGCGCTGGATGCTCACCCAGAAAATGAGCTGGAACCAGGTCAACCGCTTCCCACACCACACATTCTGGTGGGAGGGGATAGACGGCTCACGGCTGTTCACCCATTTCCCGCCCAGCGACAATTATTCGGCAAAATTCTCCGGCGAGCAGTTGGCTTTCGGGGTGCGGAATTTCTCCGACCTAGGGCCAGCCAACCGCTCGTTGATGCCTTTCGGCTACGGCGACGGCGGGGGCGGGCCTACCAGGGAGATGTTGTGGACGGCGGACAGGCTGGCCGATCTGGAGGGCTCGCCGCGAGTTACCGTCGAATCTCCGGCCGAGTTCTTTTCCAAAGCAGAGAGCGAATATCCCGACGCCCCGGTCTGGCGCGGCGAAATGTACCTCGAATTCCATCGCGGCACGCTGACCACCCATCATGCCATCAAAGCCGGCAACCGGCGCGTCCAAAATTTGCTGCACCAGGCCGAACTCTGGTCGGCCACCGCCAGCATCCGTGCCGGACTCTCCTATCCATACCAGGAATTGGATGACGCCTGGCAGCGGATGCTGTTGCTGCAATTCCACGACATTTTGCCCGGCAGCTCCATAGCATGGGTGAACGCGGAGGCCCGCGCCGAATACACCGCGCTGGGCGACATTTTGGAAGGCCTGATCGGGCAGGCGTTGGCGGCGTTGGGCTGCCGATCCGGGGCACCGGGCGCTACGGCCATGACTTCACTCCATTGCAATTCGGCTCCGGTGGCGACATCAGCCCCGGCCTTCTCCATCGCCGCCGCCGAACAAGTGGGCGGGCAGGCAGAGCTTACTGCCACCGGCTCCGGATATCTGCTCGAAAACGGCTCGCTTCGGGTCTTGATCGACGCCGACGGCATTGTCGCCTCCGTCTGGGACATCGCCGCCGGACGGGAAGTCCTAGCCGGTCCGGCCAACCTGCTCCAGCTGCATCCCGACCACCCGGCGCGGTTCGACGCCTGGGATTTGGACGAGTATTACCGCAATGGTTGCCGAGACTTGCGGCGGGCGACAGCGGTCACCACGCTCACCGATGGCCGGGTCGGCCTGGCGGTGGAACGCAAGGATGGCGCGTCCAGCTATGTTCAGCGCGTCTGGTTGGAGCCGGGCAGCATGCGGCTGGACTGCGAACTAGCCATAGACTGGCACGAGCGGGAGACCATCTTGAAAGTCGCCTTCCCGCTGGCAGTGGCGGCAGAGAATTCCAGCGCCGAGACGCAATTCGGCCATGTCAAACGCCCTACCCACGTCAACACGCCCTGGGACGCGGCCCGCTTCGAAGTCGTCGCGCAACGCTGGTTCCACGTCGGGGAACCCGGCTACTCGGTGGCGCTGGTGAACGACTCGATTTATGGCCATGAAGCCGTCCGCCCCGGCGCCGGGGCGACAGGCACGCCGACTACCACCGTCCGGCTGTCCCTGCTGCGGGCACCGCTCTATCCAGACCCGGAGACAGACCAGGGCAGGCACCTGCTGCGGTACGCGCTGGTGGCCGGCGCCGAAATCCCAGACGCCATAGCCGAGGGCTACCGGTTGAATCTGCCCGTACGCCGGGTCACCGGTCCAGCGGCAGGCGTCCATGCGCTGGCCGAGGCGACCGGCGCCAACGCGATCATCGAGACGGTCAAACTGGCCGACGACCGCAGCGGCGATGTGATCATCCGGCTCTACGAGTCCGTCGGCGGCCGCGGCGAGGCGCTGGTCAAACTGGGCTTCGCCGCAGAGTCAGTCGTGGTAGTGGACCTGTTGGAACGCCCGAGCGCTGAAGCGGCGGCGCTCAGCCCGCTTGGGAAAACCGACGTTGGCCACACGCTCTGGCTGAAACCCTTCCAAATCGCAACCCTCCGGGTGCGTCCCACAGGTGACGGTTTGCGGCGATCCAGCTGAACCGCAGCGGCGAACCAGAGGCGCGATTAAGCAAGTCCTGGTTCACAATCCCGCAACGCCACTACAGACCAACGGCACAACACCGCAACTAATAAATCATCATCGTTAATAGAATCAATGATCTGGAAGGGAATCTGCACCTCGATATCAAGAAAATCATCCCCCTTCAACCCACACGCCGCCATCTGTGTGTTCACCCTCAGGCACGTCGCGCACGAAATTAATAGAAAAACGACCCGGCTGCGGTTCAGGAACAATAAAATTGTCATCTACAGCTTCAATTAATTCTGCCAACAAGGTCAAATATTCGTCCCGCTCATTCTGATCAGCGTCATCTTCTGCCACACGTTCGAGAGATTGCAGAAGCTCATCAACCCGTTTGATATCCATAAATCCTGATTCATACTTACTCAGAGGCCTATTTTTCGCGCTTCGCAT
>JAIRXX010000362.1 GCA_031268065.1 Propionibacteriaceae bacterium | reverse complement strand
TTCTTCGGCAAGGACCACCTGCTCACCTGGTGGGAGCATCAGCTCCAACTGGGGGACAGCGGCGTATTCATCGGGAAAGTTGGCCGGTTCCGCAACGAATTGCAGATGTCTCACCCGGTCTTCGCCATGTTGGACGAGGCTGGCCAGATCGTCGCCACTTCCGCCGAACGCGCCCGCGCCGCTCAGATGGCCCAGTCTGGATTGGTCGGCATGTATCCGGCCACCGCGAAGCTCCCGACTTGGACGGTCGCCGAATGCGCCCGGCTGGCGCTCAGCGCTTTCACCGGAGACGACCCCTGGCCGCAATGGCTGCGTGAACGGGCGGGAGTGGTCGATTTGGCCACCGCTTTCGCCTACGTGCATCGTCCAGACACCCTGGCCGACGCCGAGCGGGGTGCCAATAGGCTGCTCTTCGATGAGGCGATGGCCACCCAGCTGACGATGGCATACCGCCGCCACGACGCCAGCCGCAACGCCGCCCGTCCCCGTCCCCGGCGTCCCGGCGGGCTGCTCGACGCATTCGACGCCAGGCTGCCCTTTGCGCTGACCGCCGGACAGCGGGAGATCGGGGAGGAAATCTTCGCCGACTTGGAGAAAGGCCATCCGATGCAACGCCTGCTCCAAGGCGAGGTCGGCTCCGGCAAGACGCTGGTGGCGCTGCGGGCGATGCTGGCGGTTATCGACGCTGGCGGCCAGGCCGCGCTGCTCGCCCCCACCGAAGTGCTTGCCAACCAGCATTTCCACACCATGAAATCCCTGCTTGGAAACCTTGGCGCGGGCCGGATGCTCGGCGCGGACGAATTGGCCACGGATGTGGTGCTGATCACCGGATCGATGACCGCCGTGGCCAGGCGCAATGCCATGCTGCGGGCGGCCAGCGGCGAGGCGGGGATAGTGGTCGGCACCCACGCGCTGCTGGGCGACAAGATTCAGTTCGCAGAGCTGGGGATGCTGGTCATCGACGAGCAGCACCGTTTCGGAGTCGAGCAGCGTGCGCTGCTGGCCGACAAGGCGTCCGCCAAGCCGCACACCCTCGTCCTCACCGCCACCCCGATTCCCAGATCGGTGGCGATGACCATCTTCGGAGATTTGGAAGTGTCCACCCTCCAGGAGATTCCGGCTGGCCGGGCCAAGGTGGACACGGTGGTGGTTGACGCTTTGGAGCATCCGGCTTGGGTGGAACGCGCCTGGGCCAGGGTGCGCGAAGAGGTGTCCGCTGGAAGGCAGGCGTTCATCGTCTGTCCCCGGATCAGCGTGAAAAACAGCTCCGACCAACTGGGCGTGGAGGAATTGGCTGCCAAGCTGCGGGCGGGGGCTTTGCAGGATTTGCAGCTGGACATCCTGCACGGCCAACTCTCCACAGAGGCGAAAGACCTCGCTATGGAGCGCTTCGCCAGCGGGCAAAGCAACGTTTTGGTGGCCACGACCATGATAGAAGTCGGCGTGGACGTGCCCAACGCGAGCATGATGGTCATCTGGGACGCCGACCGTTTCGGCATCTCCCAGCTCCACCAGTTGCGCGGCCGGATTGGGCGCGGGGCGTTCCCCGGAGTCTGCCTGCTCGTCACCAGCCTGCCGAAGACCGAGCCAGCCCGAGAACGCCTGGCTGCGGTGGCTGCCACCAGAGATGGTTTTGAGCTGGCCGATTTGGACCTTGCCCAGCGCAAGGAGGGAGACGTGCTCGGGGCATCGCAGTCGGGCAGCAGGTCGTCGCTGCGGCTGTTGCGGGTGCTCGACCATGCCGATTTGATCACCCAGGCCCGTACCCTCGCTGAGGAATGCGTGGCTCAAGACCCCGCGTGCGACACCCCCGGCTTCCAAGACGCCATTCAGGCGACAGAATTGCTCGCCGGTCCGGACTGGATTGATCGGAGCTGACTTCCATGACGCGGATCATCGCCGGAACGGCGGGCGGGAGGCGGCTAGCCGCGCCCAGCACCGCCGCCACCAGGCCGACTACGGACCGGGTGCGGGAGGCGGCCTTCTCCCTGATCGCGGGTTGGGCGGGGACACTGGGCGGCGCGGCGGAGAGCCAATTGGGCGGGCTGTCTTTCCTCGACCTGTACGCGGGCACGGGCGCGGTGGCGCTGGAGGCGGCGAGCCGGGGCGCCCAGCCGGTGTGGGCAGTGGAGTCGCAAAGTTCCGCCGCCGAAGTCGCCAAGAAAAACCAAACCGCCACCGGGCTGGCGGTGAATGTCAAACGGCAGCGGGTCGAGCAGCTATTGGCCAGCCCGGCTGGCAACCAGTTTGACGTCGTTTGGGCGGACCCGCCCTACGCGCTGGCAGCGGAAAACATCGACTCGATGCTGCGGCTCTTGGCGGATAACGGCTGGCTGGCCCCGATAGCTCTAGTTGTGGTAGAGCGTTCCGCCCGCGCCACCGCCCCGATTTGGCCCGAAGGCTTGCTTTGTCTGCCCTGCCGTAACTACGGTGAGACCAGCTTGCATTTTGCGATGAGAGGGGAACAGTGATCGCAGTGTGCCCCGGATCGTATGATCCAGTCACTTTTGGGCATCTCGACATCATCGCCAGGGCGCAGCGGCTCTTCGGGGAAGTGATCGTGGCGGTGGGGCGGAACAGCACAAAGAACTATCTCTTCGCCTTCGATGAGCGAATCAAATTGCTGCGGGAGGCGACTGGCAGCTTGCCAGGGGTGAGCGTGTTGCCGATCAGCGGTTTGCTGGTCGACTTCTGCCGCGAGCAGGGTGCCCAAGTGGTGGTCAAAGGCCTGCGGTTCGCCGCCGACTTCGACTACGAACTGCAGATGGCGCATCTGAATGCTGAGCTGGGAGGGCTGGAGACGGTGATGATCCCGGCTGGCAAACAGTGGGGAACGCTGTCGTCGTCGATGATAAGAGAGGTTGCGCATTGCGGAGGCGATGTGAGTGGTTTCGTGCCACAATTGGTTGCTGCGCGAATAGCGGACAAAGTTAGCAGCGGTAAGGGGTTTGACAATGGATGAGCGTACCGAAGTCGTCCTGGCGAAGCTCTATGGTCTCGTGGAACAAGCCAAGGCGGTGCCGATGTCGGCTTCGTGCATGGTGAACCGCAAAGAGGTGCTGGAGCTGATCACATCGGCCAGGGAAGCCCTGCGGGTGGACGTGGGCGAGGCGCAGCGGATCACCGAGAACTCGTTGGCGACGTTGGAGCGTGCCCAGCAAGAGGCTGAGCTGATCATCAGGGCGGCTGAGGAGAAGGCCGTCTACCTCGCCGATCAGACTGAGATCATGGCGCAGGCGAAACAGCGCGCGCACCAGGTGGAATTGCTGGCGATCAAGGATGCCGACGCTTTCAAACGCGAGACGGACGCCTATATCGATCAGCGGATAGCCGGTTTTGAGGCGGCGCTGCAGAAGACCATCAACCAGGTGCAGACGATGCGGACGAGATTGGCCGACCGTTCCCAGTTGGACGTCTCCGACACCCAGGCTTTGCCACAGCTGATTCTCTGAGCCAGCCAAGGCGCGGATGGGAACCCGGCTCGCCGGGATGCCGGGGTAGTACCGTGGTGGGTATGTCCTCACCTAGTTCGGTTGAGCCTTGGTCGCCCCCAGGCCAGCAATGGATGGGCCTCAGCCCGAATTATTTGCGACCCAAGACCATCGGCGCGGCAATCCGCTGGGCTGCGCTCAGCGCCGTCGCCAGCGCCGGGATATGGGCCTGGCTCGGTTGGGTTTGGGGAGTGGTCGCGGCGGCGGGCGGCGTGCTGCTGTCGCTATGGCGCGTGCTGAGAGTGCGCGAGTGGGTGCGCACTTTCCATTACGCCGAGCGGGCCGGTGATTTGCTGATCGGCGAGGGGCTGTTCTTGCGCCGGTTGGTCTGCGTCCCCTACGGGCGGATGCAGGTGGTAAAAGTTGACGCCGGGCCGTTGGACCGCCGTTTTGGGCTGGCCAGGGTCTCGCTGGAGACTGCCGCCAGCGATTCCAACGCCGTAATCCCCGGCCTTGACGCCAGCGTGGCGGCTGCGCTGCGGGATCGTTTGATCGCGGCTGGCGAGGCGAAGGCCATCGAGTTGTGAGCGGGCAGCCCGACCAGAAGCGTCCGCAGCGGACCCACCCGGCTTCGGCGTTCATCAGCGGGTGGCTGGTAGTCGGCGCCTTCCTGCTCACCCAGCTGCGCGGCGTCCTCCGCGATTCGGGCGATATCGGCGAACAGGCGCCGTTGCTGCTGGTCTTGTTGGGGGGAGCCGCCCTGCTGATGGTCGGCGGCGGGTTGTGGCGCTGGTGGAACACCCTGTTTTTTATCGACGACGATGAATTCCGGGTGGAGTCGGGCCGGTTTTTCCACACCTCAAAGCGGCTGGCCTACTCCAAAATCCAAAGCGTTGACATCCGGCAACCGCTGCTGGCCCGGCTGTTTGACATGTGTGCGCTGGTCGTTGACACCGGCAATTCTGAGACGGTCGAATTGCGTTTCCTCCGCCGCAAAACCGCTGAATCGCTGCACGACTTCCTGCTGGCCAGAGCCGCTTCGGAACGGGCGGGGCAACCGGTCGGCGGGGTGGGCGTTCCCCAACCGCCCACCCAGGCGCTGGTCAAATTGCCGAACTCCCAGATTGTGCTGTCGAAATTGCTGAGCTTGTCACTGTGGCTGGGCATCGCCGTTCCGGTGGCGCTGGCCATCGCAGCTTTCGTCCTCGACATCTGGTGGGTTTCTTTCGGCGGATTCCTGGCAGTGGGCGTCGGGGCCGTCGGCTTCGTGTGGTCGAGGATCGTCGGGCAGCTCAACTTCCAAGTGTCCCGGACAGCGACCGGACTGCGGGTCCAACACGGCCTCACCGACCTGCGCAGCTACACCGTTCCGCGCAGACGCATCCAGGCAGTCTCCATCACCCAGCCTTGGCTGTGGCGCAGGCTCGGGCTATACCGGGTGGACGCGGCAATCCTCGGCGGCGGCGGGGAGGAGAAGGGGGACGAATCCGGTTCGGCGCTGCTCGCCGCTGGCACTTGGTCGCAAGTGGAGGCAGTCTTAGGCGAATGCTGGCCGGGTGGAGGCTGGCAGGCGCTTCCGGTCAGGCCGGTCTCCAAATCGGGATGGTGGCTGCACCCGCTGCGCTACCGCGGGAGCAAATGGGGTTACGACGGGCATTTCTTCGTCGCCAAATACGGCTGGCTCGACTGGGAATGGGTGATCGCCGGTTTGGACAAAGTGCAGTCAGTGGGGTTGGTGGCGGGTCCGTTGGACCGACGCCTGGCCATCTGCAATCTGCAGCTGCACACCGCCGGGGCCGAAATCAGCGTGATGGCCCGTTGGATCGACGCCGCTTGGGCCAAGTCCGCGCTAGCCGAACTTTCCCAATTGCCGCTGACCCCATCGGCGCCGCGCGAGGCTCCACCCATCGCCACCGGCGGGGAAGAATGAGGCCAACTCCCACCCCGCTGGGCTTTGCCAAGCCGGGTGTCGGCAGCGGGAGTTTTGAGCGCAAGGCACTCGCCGGGTAAAGTACCTCTTTGGTTATGACGGATGTTGTGCCAGGGTGGAAGGGAGCCGCAGGTGCCTGTCCGCGCAGTTGATCCTCGTTCGGAGTTGGTGGTAGACACCCACGAACTAGCTCGGCGCGCGGGGCAATCGCAGCAGGTGCGGCGGATCGTTTCGGCCCCGGATGGCATCGGCGTAGCCATGATCGGTGTGCCACCCGGCTCGCCCATCGCGCTCGATCTGCTGATGGAGTCGGTGGTGGAGGGGGTGCTGGTCACCGGGACCGCCCAAGTCAAACTGGCTGGGAGTTGCGCCCGCTGCCTGGAGCAGATTGAGTCGGAAGATTCAGTCGTGATCCAAGAGCTGTACTGCTACCCAGACCGGGAATTGGACGATCCCGACGCCAGCCGTCTTGAGGGAGATTTGGTCGACCTTGAGCCGCTACTGCGGGACGTGGTGGTTATCGATTTGCCGTTCAATCCGAAGTGCCGGCCAGATTGCGCCGGATTGTGCCCACGTTGTGGGGCCAATCTGAATAGCGATCCAGGCCATACCCACGATGCCGACGTCGATCCGCGATGGGCCGCGTTGGGTGGGTTGGACGTAAAATCGAGCACACCGGCAGATGACATAGCAGACTAGAACGAGGAGTAGTTGTGGCAGTTCCGAAGCGGAGAATGTCGCGAGCCAATACCCGCGCCCGCCGCGCCCAGTGGAAGACGTCAGCGCCTACATTGGTGACCTGCGCGAATCCCGCCTGCGGCGCCAAACACCTGCCGCACACCGTATGCCCGGATTGCGGGCAGTATGGGCCGCGCGGCGACCACAGGCAAGTTCTCGAAGTTTAGCCTCCCGCCCGCGCGTGGGCCGATTGAATGAGCTATTTCAAGAGTTGGGGTTCGAGGTAGATCCCCAACTCCTTCAGCTTGCCCTCACCCACCGCTCCTATTCCTACGAGCATGGCGGCATACCGCATAATGAGCGGCTGGAATTCCTCGGTGACGCCGTTCTCCAAGTGGCGGTCACCGATTACCTGTATCGCAGCTTCCCAGATTTCCCGGAGGGGAAGCTTGCCAAACTCCGGGCCGCCGTGGTGAACGCACATGCTTTGGCCGACGTCTCGCGCAGCCTGGGCATAGGCCAGGAGATTCGGTTCGGAAAGGGCGAGCGGCAGACCGGGGGGACGGACAAGGCGTCGATTTTGGCCGACACGCTGGAAGCCATTCTGGGTGCGGTGATGATCTCCGCAGGCCGGGACGCGGCTGACCGGTTGGTCCACCAACTCTTTGACCCGCTGGTGGACGAGGTGGCGGCCAGCGGCTCCGCCGGGGATTGGAAGACCATCTTGCAGGAGTGGTGCTCGTTGAACGATTTTCAGCTTCCGCATTACGACGTCACCGAATCCGGCCCAGACCACGCCAAGCATTTCCAGGCGGTGGCAGTCATTGGAGACTGGATTTCAGCGTCCGGCGAAGGCTCTTCAAAGAAGCAGGCCGAGCAAGGCGCCGCCGAAGCCGCCTTCAATGAATTGAGCGCCCAACACAGCGCCACCGATGCCTGAACTCCCTGAAGTCGAGACCATCCGCGCGGGGCTGGAGCGCCTGGTGGTCGGCAAGCGCATCGCCGAAGTGTCGGTCCACCATCCGCGTTCGGTGCGGCGGCATCCGGGCACCCCGGCAGATTTCGCCCGCGCCCTGGCCGGGCGCACCATCGTGGGAATTTCCAGGCGGGGCAAATACCTGTGGTTCGCCTTCGACGATTCTGACGCGATGCTCGCCCATTTGGGGATGAGCGGGCAATTTCGCGTCGATTGCGCGGGTGAAGCGCCGCCGCCGAACACCAGGGTGGAATTCAGCTTCGAGCTGTCCGACATCGTTTTGCGCTTTGTGGACCAACGCATGTTCGGGGGGCTGTCGCTGAGCGCTGGCGGTGTGCTCGGCCCGCCGGAAATCGCCCACATCGCCCCCGACCTGCTCAGCCAGGAGGTGGATTTGGACGGGTTGGCGGCCAAGATCGGCGGAAAGCGCAGCGGGATCAAGCGGGTGCTGCTTGATCAGAGCGTGGTCTCCGGGATCGGGAATATCTACGCCGACGAGACGCTATGGCGGGCCAGGCTGCACTACGGCCATCCGGCCTGCGCATTGCCCGCTGGCCGGATCGTGGAATTGCTGGAACACGCCCAAGGTGTGCTCCGGGAGGCGCTGGCCGCCGGGGGCACCTCTTTTGACGCGCTCTATGTGGGGGTGGCCGGGGAAGCCGGGTATTTTGAGCGCTCCCTGGCGGTGTACGGGCGGGAAGGCTTGCCCTGCCCGCGCTGCGCCGCCGCCATCGTGCGCGAACCGTTCATGGGCCGTTCCAGCTTCCGTTGCCCGAAATGCCAACCGCATTATCGCCAGCAATGCCCGGCCCAGTAGAGTTGAGCCACTGTGAGCTTCAATGACCTCTACACGCGACTTCGCCCAAGCCTGATTCAATTCCTTAGATTCGGGCTGGTCGGCGGCTGTGGCGTGCTGGTAAACCAAGCTGTGTTCATCGCCTGCAATGTGATAGGCCGCGATGCTTTCGGCACCAACGAGAGCGCGATCGTCGTCGGAATCATGTTCACCGAACTGAACGTGCGCAACTACCACATCTGGTCCACGCTGGCCTTCCTGGTCGCCAACCTGTTCAACTTCGTGGTCAACCGGCATTGGACGTTCAAATCGGCGGATCGCGCCCCGTTCTGGAAGGAATACCTGCCGTTCCTGTCGGTCGGGTTGTTCGCCCAAGGCATCGGCCTGTTGATCCTCACCGCGCTGATGCACCCCGACTCGCCAATATCGCTGCCGACCAGCGTGTTCACCGGCGAAGTCGGCCTGCTCAACAAGCTCTACTGGGCGAATCTCATCACCGTCATCTGCGTAACCCCGATTAACTTCACCTTGAATAAGCTATGGACGTTCCGAATCGTCAGACGCCGGCATCAGGGAAGGATGGGGGAGTAGCCGATGTATCTGAAGAGCCTGACCCTGCGCGGCTTCAAGTCCTTCGCCTCATCCACCACGCTCAATTTTGAGCCGGGGATAACCTGCGTCGTCGGCCCGAACGGCTCGGGCAAATCCAACGTGGTGGACGCGCTCAGCTGGGTGATGGGCGAACAGGGCGCGAAGACTTTGCGCGGCGGCAAGATGGAGGACGTCATCTTCGCCGGCACGTCCAAGAGGGCGCCGCTGGGGCGGGCCGAGGTCATCTTGACCATCGACAATTCCGATGGGGCGCTGCCGATAGATTTCACCGAGGTGACCATCTCGCGGACGATGTTCCGCA
>JAIRXX010000359.1 GCA_031268065.1 Propionibacteriaceae bacterium | reverse complement strand
GTTGCTCGGGGCGGAGGAATACGGCTTTGCCACCGCGCCGCTGGTCGTCTCGGGATGCGTGATGATGCGGGTGTGCCATCTGGACACCTGCCCGGTGGGAGTCGCCACCCAGAATCCCGAACTGCGGGAGAAATACTCCGGCAACGCCGACTACCTGGTCAATTTCTTCGAGTTCATCGCCGAAGAGGTGCGCGAATTGCTCGCCCAGCTCGGATTCCGCTCGCTGGATGAGGCCATTGGCCACGTCGAGGTGCTGCAAACCCGGCAGGCGGTCGAACATTGGAAGGCGCACGGTTTGGACTTGAGCCCGATCCTGCACCGCGTCGAGCTGCCAGAGGGCGCCAGCCTGCGCCGCAGCATCGTCCAGGATCACGGATTGGCCGACAAGTTGGACGCCCAGCTGGTGGAATTGGCCCAACCTGCGCTGGCCAGCGGCGAATTGGTCCGGGCCGAATTGCGGGTGCGCAATGTTGACCGCACCGTTGGCACGATCCTGGGCCATGAGATCACCAAGGCGACCGGCGGAAAAGGCCTGGCCGAAAACACCGTAGATCTGACTTTCCGGGGAACTGCCGGGCAGAGTTTCGGGGCGTTCATCCCGCGCGGCGAGACGCTGCGGCTGATCGGAGACGCGAACGACTATCTCGGCAAGGGGCTGTCTGGCGGGCGGATCATCGTGCGGCCACACCCGAAGGCGCCGTTCAAAGCTGAGGACCAGGTGATCGCCGGAAACGTCCTCGGCTATGGCGCGACGAGCGGCGAGATATTCCTTCGCGGCAGAGTCGGGGTGCGTTTCTGCGTCCGAAATTCTGGGGCTACGGCGGTGGTCGAAGGTGTGGGCGACCACGCCTGCGAGTACATGACCGGAGGCGAGGTGTTGATCCTCGGGCTTACCGGACGCAACCTGGCGGCGGGAATGTCGGGGGGCATCGCCTGGGTGCTCGACCTCGACCCGTTGCGGCTGAATTCGGAGATGGTGGCCGCGCAAACGGTGAGCGACGCGGACTTCGAGCGAATACTCGCCCTGTTGCGGAAACATCTGGATGAGACCGGATCACAGGTGGCGGAGAGCTTGCTGGAATCCCCGCTGGCTGAATTGCGCGAGCGTTTCACCACGCTGATGCCGCGCGACTACGCCAGGGTGATGAAAGCCCAAGCCGACGCGGAAGCGGCGGGACTTAGCCCAGAAGAAGTTACCAAGCAGATGATGGAGGCTACTCATGGCTGATCCCAGGGGATTCATCAATGTTCACCGGCAAGTGGCGAAACGGCGCAAGCCGAAGAAACGGCTGCAGGACTGGGACGAGGTGTATCGCGGCACGCCGGGGGCGGCGTTGCTGCCGATCATCAACAGCCAGGCCAGCCGTTGCATGGATTGCGGGGTGCCGTTCTGCCACCAGAGCTGTCCGCTGGGGAATCTGATCCCGGAATGGAACGACCTGATCTGGCGCGAAGACTGGCTCAGCGCCACCGACCGCCTGCACTCCACCAACAACTTCCCCGAGTTCACCGGGCGGCTCTGTCCGGCGCTCTGCGAGTCCGGGTGCGTGGTCGGCATCCACCGGCAACCGGTGACCATCAAAAATATTGAGGTGGCCATCGCCGACCGGGCCTGGTCGGATAGCAGGGTGGTGGCGCTGCCGCCGCACTGGCATTCCGACAAAACCGTCGCCGTGGTCGGCTCAGGCCCAGCCGGGCTGGCCGCCGCACAGCAGTTGACCAGGGCGGGGCACACCGTCGTTGTCTATGAGCGGGCCGACGCGCCCGGCGGGCTGATGCGCTACGGAATCCCCGAATTCAAGATGGAGAAGAAAGTCTTGGATCGCAGGCTGCGGCAAATGCGGCTGGAGGGCACCGTATTCAAGACTGGGACAAACGTCGGTGTGGACATCAGCGGCGAAGAATTGCTGGCCCGCTTCGACACAGTGGTGCTGGCCATCGGATCAACGCTGCCGCGCGAATTGGACGTTCCGGGACGCTCGTTGAGCGGTATCCACCAGGCGATGGAATATCTTCCCCAGGCCAACCGCGCCGCGCTGGGCCAAGAGGTCGCGGATCAGATCACCGCCAGGGGCAAAGACGTGGTGATCATCGGCGGCGGCGACACCGGGGCAGACTGCCTCGGCACCGCGCTGCGCCAAGGGGCGCGTTCGGCAACGCAACTGGAAATCATGCCGATGCCGCCCCAGCAGCGCCCAGACGGCCAACCCTGGCCGACCTACCCGATGGTCTACCGGGTGTCCTCGGCGCACGAGGAGGGCGGTTCGCGGGTCTATTCGGTCTCCACCACCAGCTTCACCGGAGTCGATGGCGCGGTGACTGGCTTGAACGTGAGCGAGGCGCGTTGGTCGGGCGGCAGATTCGAGACGGTGCTCGGCGCCGACCGGTTGATCCCGGCCCAGCTGGTGCTGCTGGCGATGGGCTTCACCGGCCCGGAGCCGGACGGGTTGGTGAGCCAGCTCGGGTTGGAATTGGACCAGCGCGGGAATATCGTCCGGGATGAGAATTTCGCCACGAACGTGCCCAGGGTTTTCGCCTGCGGCGATGCCGGACGCGGCCAGTCGCTCATCGTCTGGGCGATAGCAGAAGGCCGATCCTGCGCCAACGGCGTCGATCTCGCCTTGCAGGGAGAGAGCAACCTGCCCAAGCCGATTCTTCCAACCACTAGGCCGCTGCTGGTCTGAGTTGGCCGCACCGGGCGCATGGGCGGGACGCGCATTCGTTTGGAGTTGGTTTTTCACAGTGCCTTGGCTCTTGGAAGCGAGTCGTTACCGGGTAGCAGACGGCGGCGAAGTTAAGCTGTTGGTTCGCAACTTCCCCCATGTGCGAGCCATAGCTGGAAACGAGGAGGGATGGGTGTGTCCGAAAGTTTCGTGCATCTGCACTGCCACTCCGAATATTCCATGTTGGACGGCGCCGCACGGCTGAAGGAATTGGTAAACACCTGCGAGCAGCTGCAGATGCCGGCTCTGGCGGTCACCGACCACGGCAATATGTTCGCGGCCTACGAGTTTTACAAAACCGCCAAACATTCCGCCGTGAAGCCGATCATCGGCCTGGAAGCGTATCTGACCCCGAAAACCCATCGCAGCGAGCGCAAGCGCGTCCAATTCGGAGATGGCACCGGCGACGACGTTGCCGCCAAGGGCGCGTACACCCACATGACCATCTGGAGCGAGAACAACCAGGGGATGCACAACCTCTTCAGGCTGTCGTCGCTGAGTTCGCTGGAGGGCTTCTTCTACAAACCGCGCGCCGACCGCGAATTGCTGCAGCGCTACCACAAGGGGCTGCTCGCCACCACCGGCTGCCCCTCCGGCGAAGTGCAGGTCTATCTGCGGCTGGGCCAATACGACCAGGCGTTGGCCTCGGCGGCTGAATTCCGCGACATTTTCGGCGCGGGAAATTTCTTCGTCGAATTGATGGACCACGGGCTGCAGATCGAGACTGGCGTGCGCGAAGGTTTGCTGCGGATAGCCAAAGACTTGAAGCTGCCGTTGGTGGCCACCAACGACCTGCACTACGTGAAGGCCGCCGACGCCGATGCCCACGACGTGCTGCTCTGCGTGTCTGCCGGGGCGAATAAGGACACCCCCAACCGTTTCAAATTCGACGGAACCGGGTATTACCTGAAGTCTGCCGCCGAAATGCGCGAGCTGTTCAAAGAATTGCCGCAAGCCTGCGACAACACTTTGGCGATAGCCGAGCGCTGCTCGACCAAATTCGACGAGGGCAGCGGCACTTACATGCCCCGCTTCAATGTGCCGGTTGGCGAGAGCGAGGAGTCCTGGTTCATCAAAGAGGTTGACCGAGGCCTGGATGCGCGTTTCCCGTCTGGCGTGCCGGCTTATGCGACCGAGCAGGTCGCCTATGAAGAAGAAGTCATCATCCAGAAGGGATATGCCGGATATTTCCTGGTGGTGGCCGATTTCATCAACTGGGCCAAACACAACGGCATCCGGGTGGGGCCAGGCCGTGGTTCGGGCGCTGGTTCGATGTGCGCCTATGCGATGCGGATCACTGATCTGGATCCCTACCGGCACGGGCTGATCTTCGAGCGCTTCCTCAACCCGGAGCGCCCATCGATGCCAGACTTCGACATCGACTTTGACGAGCGCAGACGCGGCGAGGTCATCAAATACGTCTCGGAAAAGTATGGGGACGACCATGTGGCGCAGATCGTCACCTATGGCACGATCAAGGCCAAGCAGGCGATTAAAGACGCCGGGCGGGTGCTCGGGAAACCCTATTCGCTGGGCGAGGCAGTCACCAAAGCATTCACCCCGCCGGTGCAGGGCAAAGATGTCACCTTGGAGCAGGTCTTCGACCGCGAACACGAACGTTATTCCGAAGGGGGCGAATTTCGCCAGCTTTACGAGGCCGATCCGGAAGTCCGGGAAGTGGTCGACACTGCCCGGGGCATCGAAGGGCTGAAACGGCAGTGGGGGGTTCACGCGGCTGGGGTGATCATGTCCAGCGCCCCGCTGTCCGATGTGATCCCGATCATGAAGCGCGAGGCGGATGGGGCGGTAATCACCCAATTCGATTATCCGGGTTGCGAGGCGCTGGGCCTGGTCAAAATGGATTTCCTCGGCCTGCGCAATCTCACCATCTTGGATGACGCGCTCACCAACATCAAGACCAACAGCGGCGTCGATATTGATCTGGACGAAATCGCCGGCACTTTGGACGACAAGCCCACCTACGACCTGCTGGCCAGGGGGGAGACGCTGGGCATTTTCCAGCTGGACTCCACCGGCCTGCAAAATCTGCTCAAGTTGATGCGGCCAGACAATTTCGAGGATATTTCCGCCACCATCGCCCTCTACCGGCCCGGGCCGATGGGCGCGCAAAGCCACACCAATTACGCGCTGCGGAAGACTGGCAAGCAGCCGGTTACCCCGATCCATCCCGAATTGGCCGAGCCGCTGGCCGATATCCTCGACGTCACCTATGGGTTGATCGTCTACCAGGAACAGGTGCAGCAGATCGCCCGCCGGGTGGCGAATTATTCCCTGGGCAAGGCCGACGAATTGCGCCGGGCGATGGGCAAGAAGAAGAAAGAAATCCTGGACAAGGAATTTGAGCCCTTCCAAGCCGGGATGCGGGAGATGAAATACTCCGACAACGCCATTGAGACGCTGTGGGAAATTTTGATCCCGTTCTCGGCCTACGCCTTCAACAAGGCGCATTCCGCCGCCTACGGGCTGATCTCCTATTGGACCGCCTATCTGAAGGCAAATTACCCATCAGAATTCATGGCCGCGCTGCTGGAATCGGTGAAGGGGGACAAGGACAAGACCGCCGTCTACCTGGGAGAGTGCCGCCGCATGGGCATCCGGGTGCTGCCGCCAGATGTGAACGAGTCGCAGGGCCGCTTCACCCCGGTGGGCGCGGACATCCGCTACGGCCTGGCTGCGGTGCGCAATGTCGGGGACAACGTGGTGCGGGGGATAGCGGCGGCCAGGGACGAGTCGGGGAAATTCTCCGACTTCGCCGATTTCCTGAACCGGGTTCCGTTGGTGGTCTGCAACAAGCGGGTGATCGAATCGCTGATCAAGGCGGGCGCCTTCGATTCGACCGGGGCCAGCAGGCGTGCGCTCTTCGACTGCCACGAGCAGAAGATCGACGAGGTGATCGATCTCAAGCGCAATCAAGTCATCGGCCAAGATGACCTATTCGGAGACGGCGGGCAGTCGCTCGCCGCAGCCGCATCGTCCATCCCGGATTTGGACGAGTGGAGCAAACAGACGAAGCTCGCCTTCGAGCGGGAAATGCTCGGGCTGTATGTCTCAGACCATCCGCTGCAAGGCTTGGAGCATGTGCTGGCGGCGAACCGCGACATCACCATCACCGAATTGCGCGATGAAAACGGGCCGAAAGATGGCCGGGTGGCGATAGCCGGGATGATCACCCAGATCACCCGAAAGCAAACCAAGCAGGGCGGGCAGTGGGCGATCCTCACCGTCGAAGATTTGAGTTCGTCGATTGAAGTCTTGCTCTTCCCCAAGGATTACCAGCGGGTGGCCACGCTGCTGAGCACCGACCAGGTGGTGCGAAACGACGGATTCTTGAGCACCCGCGAGGACAATGTTGAGATTCGCGGCCGCGATGTCACCTTCCCTGACACTGGCGTTGACCCTGCCGCCGCGTTGGTGGTTTCAGTGCCGACGCCGCGCTGCACCGCGCCGGTGGTCGAGCGGTTGCGCGAAGTGCTGCGCACCCACCCTGGGCCAACCCAGGTGCGTTTGCGGGTGACCAACGGCGCCAACGACCTGTTGTGGCAGCTTGGAGATGGCCTGCGCGTCACCCTCTCCCCGGCGCTGATGGCTGATTTGAAGCATTTGCTCGGCCCGGCATGTGTGCGCTGACGATCAGGATAGGCTAGACGGTGATGACTGTCGCAGAGCTGATCCAATCACCAGAGCAGCCCAAGGTGTACCGCATGATCGTGGCGTGGCTGGGCGTGCTGGCTTTGATGAGCATTGTGGTGGGGGCGTTGGTCTCGTTGTTCTGGGCCAGTGTGGTGAGCCTTCCCGAGTACCGGATTTTGACCGACGGCTCGGCATACGTCAGCGAACGCGGACTGGTCGAATTCGTCACCGCAGACGCCTGGTATGTGCTCTGCGCCGTTTTGGTCGGGCCGGGAATCGGCTACGTTGCCTGGCGCTGGTTCAAACCGGTGGGATGGCCGGTGGCGCTAGTCGCAGCCGCAGCCGGATTGCTCACCGGCGTCATCTGCTGGTGGTGCGGCGGCCTTTTCGGCCCCGGCGACCTGGACTTCCGCCTTGCGGCGGCCCAACCTGGCGACCTCATCCCAATAGCCCTGGACCTGCAAGCCAGGTCAGCGCTCTTCGTTTGGCCCTTCGCCGCCGTAGCGCCAGTGCTTGTCATCTCCGGCTTCTC
>JAIRXX010000323.1 GCA_031268065.1 Propionibacteriaceae bacterium | reverse complement strand
GTCTGGGCAACGTTGATCGCGCTCCTGGATCATAACGACGTGGTGGTCGGCGTGGTCTCGGCCCCGGCGCTCAACCGGCGCTGGTGGGCGCAGCTGGGCGGCGGCGCCCGCACTGGCCGCACCCTGCTCACCGGAACGCCGTGCCAGGTGTCCCAAGTCGGGAAAATAGCCGACGCATCGCTGTCTTACGCTTCAATCGGCGGCTGGGTGGACGCCGGACGCGGGCAGCAATTCGCCGATCTGCTCCGCGATTGCTGGCGGACTAGGGCATATGGCGATTTTTGGAGCTATATGCTGCTCGCTGAGGGCGCGGTTGACCTAGCCGCCGAACCGGAGTTGGCCCTGCACGACATGGCCGCGCCATCGATAGTGGTGAGCGAGGCGGGCGGGAGTTTCAGCAACTTGGACGGACGCCCCGGCCCGCACGGTCCTGGAGCCGTCGCCACAAATGGGCTGCTGCACCGCGAATTGCTGCAACGGCTGAGCCGCGATTGAACATGGGTTCGCCGGTGGTCAGACTCTGATCCGGGGCACCGCCGCCCAGAGCGCCTTCGTGTAGTCGGTCTGCGGGTGTTCAAAGACTTCCGCGCTTTGCCCGCGCTCAACGATCTCGCCAGCCCGCATCACGATCACCGAGTCACACAGATGCCGCACTACCATCAGGTCGTGGCTGACGAAAAGCAAGGTGAGCCCTTCGCGTTCCACCAGATCGGCAAGCAGGTTGATGACTTGGGCGCGCACCGAAACATCGAGCGATGAGACCGGCTCGTCGGCGATCAAAACTTGCGGCTTGGGCGCCAGCGCTCGGGCAATGGCGATGCGCTGCCGTTGCCCGCCGGAGAATTCGTGCGGGTAGCGGTCCGCCGAGTCGGCGGGCAGGTCCACCATCTTCAGGACTTCGCCCAGCCGTTGGCGTTGGTCGATGTCATTCAGCTCCCGGCGCACCCGCTTTGAACGCAGCGGCTCGGTGATGATGCTCCCCACCCTCATCCGGGGATTCAACGACGAACGCGGGTCTTGGAAGACTATCTGCAGCGACGAGCGCAGGAAGCCCAAATCTCTCTCCGGCCTGCCGGAGACTATTTTCTGGTCGAACCAGACCTGGCCCGAATCCGGCTGGTCCAATCCGGCCAACAATTTGATCAGGGTCGTCTTCCCCGCGCCCGACTCCCCCACGATTCCCAACCGCTGGCCCAATCCAACTTCCAGGTCGATCCCGCGCAGCGCCGGGAAAGCCCCGAAACACCGGCTCACCGCCTCCGCGCGCAAGATGCTCACAGCTGCCCCCGATAAAAGTCCGGCACCGTGGGCAGCCTCTCGCCGGGCGGCATTTGATCCAGCCGCGCGGTGGCGACCAAGCCTTTGGTGTAGGGATGCTCGGGATGGGAGAAGACGCCGGCCACCGTCCCGGCCTCGACGATCCTGCCGTCCAGCATCACTATCACCTGGTCGCAAACCTGGGAGACAACGGCTAGGTCGTGGCTGATGAACAGGCATGCCGCACCTTCGGCGCCCAAGACCTCGTTGAGCACTTGCAGCACCTTGGCCTGGACGGTGACGTCCAAAGCGGTAGTCGGCTCGTCGCAGATCACCAAGTCCGGGCTGTTGATCAGCGCCATTGCGATGCAAACCCGTTGTCGTTGGCCGCCAGAGAGCTGGTGCGGATATGAGTCGGCGATCCGCCCCACTTCGTCCAGCCCCACCCGTTCCAGCATGGCCATCACCGATTTGCGGGAGGATCCCGCCTGATGCCGAGAGTGCAGCAGCAGCGCCTCGGCCACCTGCCGCCCCACTCTCATCGTGGGGTCCAAGGCGGTCATCGGCTCTTGGAAGACCATGCTCATCGCATCACCGCGCAACCGGGAGTAGCTGTGCTCGTCGAGATCGCGCACCGACACGGCGTTGACCCTGATTTCCCCGCCCACCGCCGCGTTTTGCGGGAGCAGGCCCATCAGCGCCAGCGCGGTAACCGTTTTCCCCGATCCGGATTCTCCGATCAGCCCCAGACGCTGTGAAGGCTCGATGGCGAAACTGACGTCTTCGATGGCCCTGCGCCGCCGCCGTCCGAAACGCACGCTCAACCCTTCGACTTCAAGCAGCGTCATTTCACCTCCCGCAACCGGGGGTCGAGCACGTCGCGCATACCGTCACCGAGCAGGTTGAAGCCGAGCACCGCCAGGGCTATGGACAGCCCCGGCCAGAGCGCCTGCACCGGCTGGGTGTACCAGACATCTTGGGCGTCGCGGAGCATCGCCCCCCAAGTCGGGGTGGGGCGCGGAGTGCCCAAGCCCAGATAGCTGAGCGCCGCTTCAGCGAGGATCGCCATAGCGAAACCAACCGATGCCTGCACGCCCACCAGCGGGGCGATATTGGGAAAGACGTGCCGCGCCGCTATTCCCCAACGGCTGGTGCCAGCGGCTTTGGCGGCCAGCACGAAGTCGCTGGCGACCACCTGCAGCGTCCCAGCCCGTGCGATGCGGGCGAAGGCCGGGATCGTGGCGATGCCGATGGCGGCCATAGCCGTACCTGTTGAAGCGCCGAAGGCGGCGGCGAGCAGCATTGCCAGCAGCAATGCCGGAAAGGCGTATACGATGTCGGCCACCCGCATCGTCAATTCGTCCAGCCAGCCTCCGCGCATCCCAGCGAGCATTCCCAGCGGAACCCCGACGACCGCCGCCACGCCGACCGAAATTACGCCAACGATCAGGCAATACCGGGCGCCGATGAGCAACCTGCTGGCGATGTCTATCCCCATGCCGTCGGTGCCGAGCAAATGCGGCCAGCCAGGGGGAAGCAGCCTGTTGGAGGTGACCCGGATCGGATCGTAGGGCGTCCACAGCAGCGACAGCACTCCGGCTAGGATCACCAGCCCGACTAGGACCAGGCCGATGTTCAGCTGCGCCTTTCTCACTGCTGCCTCCCGCGTTGCCTGGGATCGATGAGCTGGTAGGACAGATCGACCAAGAGGTTGATCAGCAGCACCGCGAGGACCAGCAGCATCACCGTGCCTTGCACGACCACCAGGTCACGCTCAGCGACTTTGTCCAGCAGCAGACTGCCCAATCCGTGCAGGTTGTAAACCTGCTCCACCACTATGGCGCCCACCAGCGAGCTGGACAGCTGCAGCCCCACCACGGTGACCAGCGAGATGGCGGCGTTGCGCACCCCGTGGCGCAGCAGGGCGCGCAACGGGGTCCAGCCAATCGCCCGCGCGGTGCGGTAGTAGTCCTCGTGCAGCACTTCGATGAACGCGGAGCGCACATAGCGGATCAGCACGGCAGATTGCACCAGGGCCAGGGTGAGCACCGGAAGGACCAGGTGCCGCAGCCATTCGGCGGGGTCTTCGGTGAGCGGAACGTATCCGTTGGGCGGCAACACCCGCAGCCAGACTGCGAATACCAGGGCGAAAATGATGCCGCACCAAAACACCGGTATCGCCATGCCGAATTGGGCGGCGGCGGAGATAGCCAGTCCCTGCCATTTCCGGCGTTTCAGGGCTGCCAGCATCCCCAGCGGGAGGGCGATGATCAGCGATCCGCAAATACCCAGCGCCACCAGCCAGGCGGTCACGCCGACACGCGGGGTTATCAGCGCGAGCACCGGGTCTCCGCTGAGCGGGGACGTACCGAAGTCTCCGCTGGCGATGCCGCTGATCCATTCCAGATAGCGCAGCGCGATTGGGCGGTCCAAGCCGAGTTGGGCTTCCAATTCGGCCACCGCATCCGGCGTGGCGTCGGTGCCGAGCAAGACATGGGCCACGTTTCCGGGCAGCGCATTGGTGATCAGGAAGATCAGCACGGACGCGCCAATCAAGCTGAGCGCGAAAACGCCTAGCTTCTGGGCGATCCGCAGCGCCATGTCACCTGCTGGCCACTGTCGTCAAGTCGAAACTCAACGTCGTGGCATTCTGCGCTATGCCGGTGATGTCTGCCTTGGTGATGACGAGGTTCGGCAGCGCGAACAGCCAGATGGCCGCCGCGTCATTGGCCAGCACCTCGGTGGCCTGCCCCATCAGCTGGGTTGACTGCTGGAGGTCGGCGGCGTCGGCCAAGTTGTACAGCTGGGCGAATTCCTGATTTTGGTAGTGCCAGTAATAGACCGGATCGGCAAATCTGCCCAGGTCGCGGGCCTCCACATGGGCGACCACCGTCATGTCATAGTCGCCGTTGGTGAGAACCTCGGGAATCCAGCGGGAGAATTCCATTTCCTCAATCTCGGCGTCCACGCCAATATCACTCAATTGCGAAGAGACGAATTGGGCAGACTTCACCGCATATGGGATCACCGGCACCCGGAAGCGGAGCTTCAAACCCTTGGCGTAACCGGCTTCTTTCAGCAAAGCCTTAGCCGCCTCGGGATCGTATGGATTGGTGTTGAAGAGGTCTTTGTACCACGGGTCGGTGGGCACAGCCATCGTCCCAATCAGGGTGCCCTGGCCATTCCAAACGGTGTCCAGCAGCGCCCTGCGGTCGATGGCCTTGGTGAGCGCCTGGCGAACCT
>JAIRXX010000275.1 GCA_031268065.1 Propionibacteriaceae bacterium | reverse complement strand
AGCAAGTGGTTGGATTTTAGGTTCATAGACTCTCCTCGGCTTGTCGGCCAGTCGGGCGCGAGGGCTTTCTCGCGCCACTTGGTATATCGTTACACCTAGCATCATTTTTTACCCACTTTGCCCGCATGTCAAGTGCAAATCCGGAAAAAACAGGTCGGCGCGGTGGCTGCGCCGCCCCAGTCAGCCAACCAGTGGGCCGAGGCGGATGAAGTGTTCCACGTTGCCGGCTTCGCCTGGAAGGATGCTGGTTCCGCGCCAATCACATTGGCGGCCAAGGGCTTGCGCAGCGGCCACCACGCCTGTCACCGCCTGTTCGCCAAGGGCGGCGTCGGTGACCACGCCCTGCGAATTCAAGCCTTTGCGCCCCACCTCGAATTGCGGTTTGACAAGCAGCAACGCGGCGCCAGCCGGTTTCAGCACTGCCAGCATCGGCGCCAGGATCAGTTTCAACGAGATGAAGGACACGTCCGCAACCACCAAATCCACCGGCTCGCCCTCGACGCAGGCCAAGCTCAGCCCGCGCAGGTTGACGCCTTCCCAGGACAAAACCCGGTGATCTGCCGCCAACATCGGCGCTAGCTGCCCGTGGCCGACGTCCACCGCATAGACACGCTCCGCCCCGGCTTCCAACAGCACTTGGGTGAAGCCACCGGTGGAAGCCCCGGCGTCTAAGACCCTGGCGGGAACCTCGGTGCGGGACTCCCGCAGCGCTTGGAGCAATTTATGCGCGGCGCGGGAGACGTAGGGATCGGCGGTGATGGTGATCAAAGAATTTTCCGCCACCTGCAGCGACGGCTTCACCGCCACCCGTCCACCGACTTCGACCCGGCCTGCCGCGATGGCGGCGGCGGCCTTGCTCCGCGAGGAAGTCAATCCGCGCCGCAGCAATTCTTGGTCCAACCTCACCGCCTGCGCTCCTGCTCGCAGCGAGCGCGGCCACAGTTGGGGAGAAGCTGCCGCAGCGGCGTTGGCATTGGGAGCGCGGCTGCGGCGCGGCAGCGCAACGAGGCGGGGCATCCGTGCTGGATCGGCACCTCCGGCATGGGCTGGTCAGGCACGTTCTGGCGCTAGCCGGTGGGCCGGTTCAACGCCTGCTGCAAAACTTCCAGCGCGGCGGCCAACTGCTCCGGATGGGTGGACACCTCAGCCCCCAGCTCCAAATCGGCCAGCGCCGCGTCTATCTCCGCGACTCCGGTTTCCGGAGGCGGTTCAATCAGGTTATCGCTCACCGTCCCAGCCTAGATCACCAATGCGGGTGGGGCTTAATCCGCTCAGAGTTGCCCTTTGTCCCCCAGCCCGCGTGCGGCGAGAGCCTGCCCGGTCGCCTGCGCATAGCCCACCGCCCGGACCACCACCGGCGTTACGAGGGCGAAATAGCTGCGCTCCCGGCCACGGGCGCGGGCGGCGTCGCGGACCTGGTTGAACGAGTCCAGCAGCACCGGGAGCGAGCGCACCATCAGCGCCACCGCCAGCCCGATCCGCTCCGGGTCGAGACCAAACGCCCGCAGCCATCCGAGTCCCCGAACGAGGGCATCGACCAGCGCCGACCCTGGCGTAGTCATGGTCAAAATCCGGGCGGCATAGATGGCCATGACCAGGTTCGCCGCAATCACGACGCCGGTCAGCGGCTTTCCCAGCAACGCCTGGTAGCCCAGCAGCAGCGCCGCCGTCAGCCAGAGGCCCCAGGGCAGCCTCCAGGCCCGCGACACCGGGACTCCGCAGCAGGCCGACCCGGCCAGCGCCAGCGCCAGCAGGCCGCTGGAGACGAAGACGTTCTGGGCACCCAGCCCGATGAAGGTCGCCACCGCCATCAGCAGGAATTTCCAGCCCGCGCCCAGCCGGTGAAACACGGAGTCGCCGGGGACGAAGAGGGAGAAGACGCCGTTCATGGCCGCCCGCCGCCGGTCATCAGGGTGCGATAATGCTCGATGGACCGCTCGGGGCCGCCGTCGGCCACGATCCGTCCGGCGTGGACGACGAGCACCCTCTCGGCCCGCGCGGCCAATTCCAGGTCGTGCGTGGCGATGACCAGACGTTGCGGCATGGCCCAGAGCGCGTCGGCCACGTCATTGCGGTTGCGCAGGTCCAGCAGCGTGGTCGGCTCGTCGGCGACGACCAATTCCGGCCCCGCCGCCAGCACCGAGGTCAGCGACACCAACTGCCGCTCGCCCCCGGACAGGTCGTAGACGCTCTGCTGGGCCAGCCCTTCCAGCCCGCGCCCGGCCAGCAATTCCAGCGCCCTGGCCCGCCTGGCCGCCTTGCCCGGCACCAGGTGGCGCAGGCTCAGCTCCACATCGTCCAACGGCGTGCCCATCAGCAGTTGGGCCAGCGGGTCGGTGAAGACAAAGCCGACCCTGGAGCGCACCTGGCGTGCCTGGGCGGCGGTGTCCAGGCCGTCCACCAGCACCCTGCCCGAGCTGGGCAGCACCAGGCCGTTGAGCAGGCGCAGCAGGGTGGACTTGCCCGAGCCGTTCGCCCCGATCACCGCTACGCGGTCCTCGTCGAGGCTGAGGTCCAGTCCGGCGAGCAACGTTCGGGCCACGGCAGCCCTTCCCGCCTGGGGCAGGCTGACCGTCACCGTCACCTGTTGGAATTCGATCAAGCCGACACTGGCTTCCGGGAGGCGAGCAGGACCGGGAAGGCCTTGTTCACCGCGACGGCGACCGCCGCCGCCGCGAAGCATTTCACCGCGTCGCCCAGCACGAACGGCAGGTTGGCGAGGAAGGCGGCGGGCAGGTCCAGCTGGGCGACGACCATCATCCCGGCGATCCCGGCGACGTCGATGACCAGGAAGCTGCCCACCGCCGCCGCCACGCTGAGCCAGAGATAGCGTCCTTTGAGCCCGGAGCGGACGAACCAGGCGGCCAGGCCGCCAGCCGCCAGCGCGGCCAGCGGGAAGCTGAGCAGATAGCCGATGCTCGGGCTGGCGAAGACCGACAGGCCGCCGCTTCCCTGCGCGAAGACCGGGATTCCGGCGAAGCCGACCAGCAGGTAGAGCAGCACCGACAACGCGCCGCGCCAGGGGCCGAGCACCAGGCCGCAGAGCAGCACCCCGAGCGTCTGCAGGGTGATCGGCACCGACGAGCCAGGCACCGGGACGCCGGGGACCACGGCGAACACCGCTAGCAGCGCCGCGAAGACGGCGACCAGGGCGATGTCCGTGCCCGAATTGTTTTCATTCCTGCCCATAGGCCCGCTCCAAACTCTCTGCCTGACGGCGCGTTCGCCGTCTTTCCAGAGCCGCGCCATCCGCCCATCAGAGGCTCTTCAGGCGCGACCTCTGAACAATACCCAGTACAGGGGCTGGCTAGCCAACGGCGTCCAGACTCCGCAACGCCTGGGAGCACCCGGCCCCCGGATTGGCCCAAGCCAGGTTGGCCAGCGCCCAGAGCGCCGAGAGTTGGCCCTCCGCGTCTCGCGGGTCGCCCAGCAGGACGATCTCGCCGCCGCTGATCCGGGCGCGTTGCCCGTCGCACTCGGCCTCGCCGTCGGCCAGGGCCAGCGTCTTGGGCGCTGACAGCAGCGCGGACACGTCCCGCCCGATGGCGGTGGGCCGCTCCCCCGGCCC